>JAVLCF010000038.1 GCA_031581195.1 Trueperaceae bacterium
ACCCGCGGCGTGCGCCGCGCCCGACCGCCGCCCCGGGGGGCGACGGAGGGACGCCGGCGACGGGGCGACGGGCGCCGCGGTCAGTCGTTCATCGGGGGGGCGTCCTCGTCGTCGCGGGACCGCGCGGGCGGGGCGACCGCCTCGAGCGCCGAACGGCGCGTCACGAGCGGCAGCACGACGGAGGCGGCGACCATGACCCACAGCGCGATGGCGATGCCCGACCCGACGAGGACCGACGGGTCGCCCTGCGCCTGCGCCAACGCCCGCCGGAGGTTCGTTTCCATCATCGGGCCCAGCACGAGCGCGAGGATGATGGGGGCGATGGGGACGTTGATCTTGCGCAGGAGGTAGCCGAGCACCCCGAGCACGGTCATCACCATCAGGTCGAAGACCGAGCTGTTGACGCTGAACACCGCGACGTAACCGATGACCGCGACGGAGGGCGCCAGCACCCAGCGGGGGATCAACAGCACGCGGATGAACAGCCCGACGAGCGGCAGGTTCAGGACGAGCAGCATGACGTTGCCGATGTACATCGAGGCGATCAGGCCCCAGAAGAGGTCGGGTTGCTGCTCGATGAACAGCGGGCCGGGGTTGAGGTTCAACGCCAGCAACGCCGCGAGCATGACCGCGGTCGTGCCGCTGCCGGGGACCCCCAACGTCAACAGCGGGATGAGGGCGCCGGACACCGCGGCGTTGTTCGCCGATTCCGGGGCCGCGACGCCGCGCACGTCGCCCTGCCCGAAGGTGCGGTCCTTGTCGACCCAGCGTTGTTCGTTGCTGTACGCCAGGAACGCCGCGATGGTGGCGCCCGCCCCGGGGAGCGTCCCGACGAGGAAGCCGCTGACGGCGCTGCGGATCATCACCCAGAACGACCCGCCGAGCTCGCGGACGTTGATCATGGCGCGCCCGACCTTCGTCTTGACCTCCCCCCCGACGCGACTCTGTTCGAGGAGTTGGAAGACCTCCGCGACGGCGAACAGGCCGATCGTGGCGGATACGAAATCGATGCCGTCGTAGAGGGGGAGTTGCCCGAACGTGAAGCGGGGCGCTCCGGTCCCGGGGTCGAGCCCGATCGAGGCGATCACCAGGCCGATCGCCGTGGCGATCAGGCCCTTGACGAAGTTCTTGCCGGTGAGGGCGCTGATGGTGGTGAAGGTGAAGACGATCAACGCGAAGTACTCCGCCGGCCCGAAGCGGATCGCGAACTGCGCGAGGGCGGGGGCCAGGAACACCAGCCCGAAGATCGCCAGCGTGCCGCCGAGGAACGAGGCGATGGCGGACATCGCCAGGGCCGGCCCGGCGCGCCCCCGCTTCGCCATCTCGTAGCCGTCGAGGGTCGTCGCGACGGAGGAGGCGGTCCCGGGGACGTTCAGCAGGATCGCGCTGATGGAGTTGCCGTACTGCGAGCCGTAGTAGATCCCCGCGAACAGGATCAGCATCGTGGTCGGGTTCAGGTCCAGCGCGAAGGTGATGGGGATGAGGATGGCGATGCCGTTGATCGGGCCGATCCCGGGCAGCATGCCGATGAGCGTCCCGAGCAGGACGCCGACGAACACGAACGCCAGATTCTGGAGGCTGAGCGCCGTCTCGAAGCCGGCGATCAGGGGCGCGAAGGCGTCCACGTCAGCGCCACCCGTCCAGCCACGCGCCGGTGGGGAGGTACAGGTCCAGGGCGGTGGAGAACAACAGGTACGCCGCGACCGCGAACACCACGCCGGCGAGCGCCGCGTTGCGCGGCGTCCCCCCGAACTGCACGGCGAAGAGCGTGAAGGCGAGCGCCGTCGCGACGACGAACCCGAGCGGGTTCAGCAACAGCGCGTAGGCGACGAAGCCGGCGAGGGTGAGGGCGAGGCGGAGCAGCGTGCCGCGGGGGGGCCAGGCGACGGCGGCGCGGGGCTGCACGAACATCGCGACGGCGGCGCCCATGAGGAAGAGGCCGAAGAACACGGGGACCCAGCGGGGCCCGAGCGGGTCGCTGAACGGCGTGGGTTGGATCTGCGTGGCGAGGGCGACGTAGATCGCGCCGAGCGCCAGCAGCACGAGCGAAGCGATGCGGTGACTCATGCGCGGGGGCGCCTCCGGGGAACGCGCGGACGGGGGTGCGCGAGGCACCCCCGTCCGCGAGGTTCGTCGTCGGGGTGTGGGGGGTTACTGGCTGATGCGCGCGGAGAGTTCCGCGATGTCGTCGACCTGGTCCAGCACGAACTGCTCCATGTCGTCGCCGAACCGCGCGAACGGCGCGAGGCCGTTCTGCTCGCGGATCTCCGCGAACTGGTCCGACGCCTCGAGCTGGCGCAGGGCGTCCGCCCAGTACTGGAACCGCTCGTCGGACACGCCGGCGGGGACGTAGAAGCCGCGCCAGTTGGCGCCGACGGCGTCGATGCCCTGCTCGATGGCGGTGGGGACGTCCGGCAGCGCCGAGAGGCGCTCGTCGCTGAGGACGGCGACGACCTTCAGGTTGCCGGCCTCGATCTGCGGCAGCGCTTCGGAGATGTCGCCGGTGAAGACGTCGGCGCGCCCGCCGGTGACCTCGAGGATCGCCTGGCCGCCGCTGTTGAACGACACGTACTGGATCTGCTCGACGTTCTCGACGCCGGCCGACTGGGCCGCGAGGAGGACCTTGAGGTGGTCCCATCCGCCGACGGCGGAGCCGCCCACGATCGTCAGCGCGCCGGGGTCGCCGCTCCAGGCGTCCATCAGCTCGGTCAGCGAGTCGTAGTCGCTGTCGGGCGCGACGCCGATCACGCCGAAGTCGGCGCCGACCGCGCCGATCCAGCGGACGTCGTCCGCGGTCACGTCGGGGAACTGGCCCTGCGCGAGGCGCGTGGTGGTCGCGGTGGAGGCCGCCACGATCAGGTCTTGGTTGTCGCCCTGCTGCCCGACGACGTGGGTGAAGGCGACGCCGCCGCCGGCGCCGGCCATGTTCTGGGTGCGCACCTGGCCGTCGATGAGGTCGAGGTCGGTCAGGACGGGCGCGATGGTGCGGCAGGTGAAGTCCCAGCCGCCGCCGGGGTCGGCGGGGGCGATGCACTGCACGTTCGAGGGTTGCGCGAAGGCGGCGGACAGCCCGAACGCGGCGAGCAGCGTGACGAGAATGCGCTTCATGGTGAACCTCCAGGTCGCCTCGGGAGAGGACGTCTCCGCGAGACCCAAGGGCGGTAGGGACGTTCGTCCCTTGACGTAACGGATTGTGACTACGCGGGGAGCATACGGGGGCCGGGCCCCGCCGTCAATGGGGGGCGGCGTCGGCGCGTCCTGGACGCGTCACGCCCGGGCGCTGGGGCAGTCGGCGGCCAGGCTGCAGGCGTCGCAGGCGGGGGTGCGGGCGTGGCAGACGCGGCGCCCGTGCAGGATCAGGGCGTGATGCAGGAAGATCCAGCGGTCCTCGGGGAACAGCCGCTCGAGGTCGACCTCGACCTTGTCGGGGTCCTCGTGACGACTGAAGCGCAGGCGTCGCGCCAACCGCCCGACGTGCGTATCGACCGCGATGCCGGGCCGCCCGAACGCGTTCGACGCGACGACGTTCGCGGTCTTGCGCCCCACGCCCGGCAACGCCAACAACGCCTCGAACGCCTCGGGGACCGCCCCGCCGTGGTGCGCGACGAGCGCCCGGGCGGTCTTCACGACGTTCTTCGCCTTCGTGCGGTAGAGCCCGATGGTTTTGACGTACGGCTCGACCGCCTCCGGGGTGGCGGCGGCGAGGGCGTGCGCATCGGGGTAGGCGGCGAACAGGGCGGGGGTGGCGGCGTTCACGGAGACGTCGGTCGCCTGCGCGGAGAGGATCGTACTGATCAGGAGTTCGAACGGCGTCGTGAACGCCAGTTCCGTCGCCGCGTCGGGGTAGAGGCGCACCAGTTCGGCGAGGACCCGTTCGGCGCGGGCGCGCTTGTCGCGAACACGTTCGCGCGGCATGCGGGACGCTACCACTCCGCGTGTGCGGAGCCCGCCCCCGCGCCCCGCGGGCGGGGCTAGGATGACGGGGGACGCCCCGCCCGGGAGGAACCGCATGCCGACGTTCGAGTACAAGGCCCGCGACCGCAGCGGAAAGGTCGTGGCGGCGACGATGGAGGCGGCGACGCAGCGCGACGTCGCGGCGAAGTTGCGCGAGAAGGGCCTGTTCGTCGCGGAGATCAAGGCGCCCGGGACGGGCCTGAACACCGAGATCAAGCTGCCGAAATGGTTGGACGTCGGCAACCGGCCCGGCATCCGCGACGTCACGATCTTCTCGCGGCAGTTCGCGACCGTGATCGCCGCCGGCCTCCCGGTCGTGCAGTCGCTGACGATCCTGCAGCGGCAGGCGGACAAGGAGGGCTTCGCGGACGCGCTGAAGAAGGTCCGCGAGGACGTCGAGACCGGCCTCCCGCTGTCCGACGCGATGCGCAAGTTCCCCGGGATCTTCGACCGGTTGTACGTCTACCTCGTCAAGGCGGGGGAGGTGTCGGGCAACCTCGACGGCATCCTCGAGCGCGTCGCGGGGTACCTGGAGAAGCAGGCGGAGTTGCGCGGCAAGATCCGGAGTGCGCTCACGTACCCCGCGGTCGTGCTCGTCATCGCGGTCGGCGTGACGTTCTTCCTCCTGACCGGCATCGTGCCGCAGTTCGCGCAGATCCTCACGTCGTTGGGCGGCGAGATGCCGCTCATCACGCAGGTGTTGATCGCGATCAGCGAGTTCCTGCAGAACGCCTGGTGGCTGCTCGTCCTCGCCGTCGTCGCGGTCGTGGTGGGGATCCGCCTGTGGCGCCGCACCGACGGGGGGCGGCACGCCACCGACCGGGTCCTGTTGCGCCTCCCGGTGTTCGGGACGTTGATCCAGAAGACCGCGATCGCGAACTTCTCGAACACGTTCGGGTTGCTGCTGCAGAGCGGCGTGAACATCGTCGAGGCGCTCGACATCACGAAGGGCACCGCCGGCAATGCGGTCATCGAGGACATCCTCGAGGAGGCCAAGGGGGCGGTGCAGCGCGGGGAGCAGATCAGCGCCACGCTGTCGCGGCACCCGCGCGTGTTCCCGCCGCTGGTGTCGTCGATGACCGCGATCGGGGAGGAGACCGGCGCGGTGGACGCGATGATGCGGAAGATCGCGTCGTTCTACGAGCGCGAGGTCGACGAGGCGGTCGCCAGCCTCACGGCGGCCCTCGAACCGCTGTTGATCGTGTTCCTGGGCGTGGTCGTCGGCTTCATCGTCGCCGGCATGTTCATCCCGATGTTCTCCATCATGGGGCAGTTGAGTTGACCCGCCGCCCCGGCGCACGGCGTACGCTGACGCCGTGACCTCCCCGTCCCGCGACCTCGCCCCCGACGTCCTGCGCGGCTTCGCGCTGCTGGGCATCATCGTCGTCAACGTCGCGTTCTTCGCGACCGACGTCGCGAACGGCGTGACCGCCGACGCGCTCCGCACGTCCGCCGACGCCGCCGCCGCGTTCCTCGTGCACGCGTTCGCGCAGGGGAAGTTCTACCTGGTGTTCGCGTTCCTGTTCGGGTACGCCACGCGCTACGCCCTGCGGCGCGGCGCGGACGCCGTCCCGCGGTGGCGTGGCCGGTCGCTGGCGTTGATGGTCTTCGGGGCGGCGCACGCGGTGCTGGCGTTCATCGGGGACATCCTGTTCGTCTACGGCGTCCTCGGGCTCCTCCTCACGCCGCTGTTGTTCCGGCCGCCCGAGGTCCTCCGCCGCCGGACGCGGGCGTCGTTCGCCGTCGCCACCGTCCTGCTGGTCGGCCTCGTCGCGCTGCTGCGCCTTGGGGAGGTGCAGGGGGCGGACGTCGCCACGAGCGTCGCGACGCCGTACGGCGCGGCGGTGCAGGCGCGCGACTACCTCGCGTCGATCCCACCGCGCGCGACGCTGTGGCTCCAGACGCTGCCGTTCGTGCTTTTGCTGCAGGGCCCGCTGGCGTTCGCGGCGTTCCTCGTCGGCCTCCGCGCCGCCCGCACGCACCTGCTGGCGGGGCGCGGCGAGGCGGTCGCGGTCCGCCGGTGGCTCGTGTGGGGGTTCGGCGTGGGGCTGCCGCTGCAGCTGGCGTCGGCGGGGGTCTGGCTGGCGAACGAGACGTCGGCGGGGCGGCTCGAGTCGGTCGCGTTGGGCAGCACCTTCGCGGGCTTCCTGACGGCGCCGCTCTTGTCGGCGGGGTACGTCGCGGCGGTCGTCGCGCTGCTCCGCACGCGCCCCGCGTGGGTCGCCTGGTGGGCGCCCGCGGGACGCATGGCGCTCACGACGTACCTCAGCCAGTCGGTCGTCCTGAGCCTGCTGTTCTCCGGGTGGGGGGCCGGCCTCTACGGCCGGACCCCCTACGCCGCGGCGGTGGCGATCTCGGTCGGGGTCGCCGTCGGCCTGTCGCTCGCCGCGGCCGCGCTCGGCCGCGTCACGGCGAAGGGCCCGATGGAGCGGGCGCTCGGGATCCTGGCGCGCCGGTTGGCGTTCGGGCGTCCGGCGCCCACCCCCTGAGCGCGGCGCGCGACCGGCCGCTCGGTGGGCGCCGGAACGGGGGGCGTCCAGATGGCCGTCCGCCGCGCGGACCTGCGGTATGAGTGGAGGTCGTGGTTGGGGACGTGCCGTGGAACGCGCTCGGGTCGGTCCTCCGTCGAGGCCCCGAGGAACGCGAGGCGCGACGGACGCTGTACCCCCTGCAGTGGCACGTGTTCGGCCTGCTGCTGATCTACACGCTGGTGGTGGGCCCCGTCGCACGGTTCGAGGCCTCCTGGTGGTTGGCGGGCCGGCTCGGGGCGCTGCACCCGCTCCTCCCGACCGCCTTCGTCACCTTCTTCGTCCTCGTCGCCGCGACCTACCTGGCGCGCCTCCGCAGCGAGCGCGACACGTCGTGGGAGCACGCCCTGCGGCACGCGGCGGTCGCGACCATCGTCCTCGTGCCCGCCCTCGTCGCCGCGCTCAACCAGCGGGGCGACGGGGCGATGCTGGCGTTCGCCGTCACGACGTTCGCCCTCCCGGTGCTCGTGTACGTCCGGCCCGTCGTCGTCGGCACGTGGCTCGTGCTCGCGACGACGCTCGTCGTCGGGGCGGCGTTCGCCTGGCAGGGCGACCCCGACGTCCGCGCCACCGTCCTCACGAACGCCGTGGGCGCCGCCGGCTTCGCGGGCCTCCTGTACGCCCTCGTCGACCGGTTCCGGCTCCGCGCCCTGGAGCGCGACATCGAGATGCGCGCCCTCGGGCGGCTGCGGGACACGCTCTTCCACGCCATCGATCACGACCTGAAGACCCCGCTGCTGGCCGTCCGGCACGTGAGTCGGACGCTTCGCGACGGCGACGGCCTCGAGCCCGAGGACGCATCCCGGCTCGCGCAGCGGCTCGAGCGCTCCACGAACGACGTGGCGCACGTCCTGAGCAACCTCACGGCGATCGGGGCGCCCCCGACGCCGGACGCGACGTCGGACGGCGCCCTGTGCGACGTCGAGGCGGCGGTGACCGAGGCGATCGCCTTCGTCGCCGCCGACGCGGCGGAGAAGGGCGTCCCCCTCGACGTGTCGGTGGGGGAGGTGGACGCCCTCGCGGCCTGCCGGCACGACACGTTGGTCGCGATCCTCCGCAACGTGGTGGGGAACGCCGTCAAGTTCACGCCCGGCGGGCGGCGCGTCGCCGTCACCGCGACGCTCGGGCCGGAGGTCGTCCACGTCCTCGTGGAGGACGAGGGCGTCGGGATGCCCCCCGGCGTGCTGCGTCGGGTCCGGGCGGGGGAGGTCGTGCGCGGGGCGCACGGCACGGCGGGCGAGGGGGGGAGCGGCGTCGGGCTGCTCGTCGCGCGCGCGCTGGCGGCGACGATCCCCGCCCCCCTGACGCTCGCGAACCGCGAGGGGGGCGGCGTGCGCGCGACGCTCGACGTCCCCCGCTACCGCCCTCCGCGCCGACCGCCCGGAGCGTAGGCGTCCTCCGACGCGACGCCGCCCCGCGCGTGCGTCATGCTCGCGGCGTGGAGTCCACGTGATTCACGTCGCCATCGTCGACGACCACGCCGTCGTCCGCGCGGGCCTGGAGGCCGTCCTCGCGCGCGCGGACGACGTCCGCGTGGCGGGCGTCTACGCCGACGGCGCGGCGTTCCTCGACGGTCTCGCGCAGCTCGAACGGCTGGACGTCGTGCTGCTGGACGTGTCCATGCCCGGACGCGACGGGTTCGACGTCCTCCGCCGCCTCCGGGAGCGGCGCGTCCCGCCCGCCGTCGTGCTGCTGACGATGCACGCGGCGAGGACGCACGCGCGGCACGCCCACGACCTCGGCGCGCAGGGGTACCTCACGAAGGACGCCTCCGACGTCCGCATCGTCCACGCGGTCCGGACGGTCGCCTGGGGCGGGACGGCGTTCGAGGACGCGGACCTGGACGAGGGGGCGGGGGGTGGTGCGAGCGCCGGCGATCCGGCCGGAGGGCGCGCCCCGGCGCCGGAGGGCTTCGCGGCGTTGTCCGAGCAGGAGATGCGCGTCATGCGCCTCACCTACCTCGGTCTCGGCACGACCGAGGTGGCGCGCGACCTGGGGTTGTCCCCGAAGACGGTGTCGACCTACAAGACCCGCATCATGGCGAAGCTGGGCGTCGCGAACCTCATCGAACTCATCCGTTACGCCGAGGCGGTGGGGTTCCGTGTCGACTGACGCCCCGCTCCGCAGCGCCCGGTCGTGGGGCGCGGCGCTCGCCCTGATGGTGGGGCTGGCGGCCTGCGCGCCCGGCGACGCGGCGGCGCCGTCCACGCCCCCCGCGCCCCCGTCCTCCCCGCCGACGACCGACCGCGAGACCGGCCAACCGTGGCGCTGGACGGGGTACGAGACGTTCCCGTCCCTCTACTTCGCCGCGGAGCCCGAGGGGCCGTACACGGACGAACAACTCGCCAAGATCCGGCGGTTCGAGCTCGCCATCGTCGAGTTCCGCGCGGGGCAGTTCCTCGAGGAGTTCACGACCGGCCTGTGGGCCGGGGGGGACCTCGGGGGGTTCATGGACGCGGAGGCGCGCCGCATCCAGGCGGACGGCGGCCCCCCGACCCTCGTGTACCGCAGCGGCATGTGGGCGGGCAGCATGTTCGCCCCGCAGCGCGACCTCCTGGAGCGCCAGGCGTTGTTCCTGCCCGACGCGCGCGGCTGTCCGGGGTTCATCGACTACCCCCTCGACGTCGGCGAGACCGGCGCCACGACCGGCCTCGCGTACTGCCGGTGGGACGTCCGCCGCGCCGACGCGCGGCGCGCCTTCCTGGACGTCGTCGAGCGGGCCGCCCGCGGGCCCGCGCAGGGGGTGTTCTTCGACAACGGACACTCCGTCCCCTGCGACGAAGGCCAGCAGCTCAGTCGCCTGACGCCCGACGAACGCCGCGCGTTCCTCGACGCGCAGACCGACCTGTACGCCGACGCGTTCGCGCGGCTCGAGGCGCGCGGGCGCTACCCCGTCCTCTCGACCCCCATGGGGTTCGCGGCGGACGCGGGGCAGGTCCCCTGGGAGAACGCCTGCCCGCGCGGGCTGGACGACGTCGTCGCGGGGCTCGGGGACGTGCCGTTCGCGCGGAACGACGAGTTCTGGATGTGGAACCTCGGCGAGCAGGCCGCGCGACAGATCCGCACCACCCTCGAGGCGACCCGGCGGGGGATCCCCACGATCGTGCACATGCCCTACTTCCCCGAGGACGACGGGTGCGCAGGGGGCTGCTACGGGCGGGACGGCACCCGCATCCGCTTCGACGAGGCGGCGTTCCTGGAGTTCGGGATGGCCGCCTTCCTCGTTGCGACCGGCCCGGGCAGCTACTTCGGCTTCTCCGACATGCAGACCGACCCCGAGGGTGGCGGCTGGTTCGACGTCAGCTGGCCGTACTACGACGCGTACGACCGGGTCGTCACCGGTCGTCCCCTCGGGGAGGCGGTCGTCTCGAACGACGGCATGACGTTCACCCGCCGCTTCGAGCGCGGCACCGTCCGCGTGAACGTCGCGGACGGCACGTACGCTCTGGATCTGGAGGTCCCCGACCCGTGAATCACGCCCCCCGCCCCCTCCGCACCCCCCCGCGTCCGCCGGGCGAACCCCGCCCCGCGGCCCGCCGTGCCCCCCTCCTGGCCGCCCTCGCGCTCGTCGGGGGGCTGGTCGCCTGCAGCCCGAGCGCCGGCGCGTCCCAGCCCGCCCCGCCGGTCGCGGAACGCCCCGACGGGATCGTGCCCGCCGACGAGCCCGCCGGGCTGCGCGAGGACGGCACCGGCGCCTTCCGGACGCACTGCCTCGAGACGCACGTCGCCTTCGACGACCCCCTCGTGCACCCCGGCGAGCCCGGCGCGGCGCACGAGCACGTGTTCCTCGGTAACCCCGACGTCGACGCCTACACGACGCAGGCGTCGCTGTTCGAGACGACCGAGACCCGCTGCGACGGCGGCACCCTCAACCGCTCCGCCTACTGGATGCCGACCCTGTACGACGCCGACGGCGACCGCATCCGCTTCGTCGATCCGTTGATCTACTACAAGACCGGCTACCACCTGGACCCCACCTCGATCGTCGCGCCCCCCGCCGGCCTGCAGATGATCGCCGGGAACGCCATGGCGACCGCGCCGCAGGACGTCGCCGTCACGAAGTTCCGGTGCAACGCCTGGACGCCCGACGCCCCGCAGTTCAGCGACGGGGACCCCCTCGACCACGTCCCCACCCTCCCCGACTGCGAGGTGGGCGACATCCTCGAGATCCGCCTGGTGTTCCCGCAGTGCTGGGACGGCGAGCACCTCACGAGCGACGACCTGCAGTCCCACATGGCGTACCCGAGCGAAGCGACCGCGCCCGTCCCCGGGACGGGGTCGTGCCCCGCCAGCCACCCGATCGCCATCCCCGAGATCTCCTACAACCTCGGCATCTACGTCACCGACGAGACCGGCCCGTCCAGCGAGTGGCGGTTCGTGACCGACCCCGCCGGCGCCCCCGGGGGCACGACGCTGCACGGGGACTGGATGAACGGGTGGGACGAGGACGTCATGGAGACGATCGTGGGGCGCTGCCTGCACGAGGCCCGCGAGTGCATGGTGGGACTCCTGGGGGACGGCACGATGCTGCGCCCCGTTCCGCTGGACTGAGCGGCGCCGCAGACGGCCGCGTCGCAGCTCCGTCCGGCGCGGTCCGGGGGACGTGTCGGACGATGCCGACGTGACCCGCCTGCGGGGGCGCGCGTAGCCTCTCTCCGTCCGTTCCCGCCCCCACGCCCCCGCCGCCGGACCGGCCCGAACCCCGGCGGACGCACGAGGAGCGAAACGATGCACAAACCCGCATGGATCATCCTCATCCTCGGGGCGGCCCTCGGCGCCCTCGCGCTCGGAGGCTGCGCCGCGACCGGCGCGTCGACCGCCCCCGGTCCGACGCCTCCCCCCACGTCGCCCTCCGTCCCCGACGGGAGCCCCACGATCCACGTCGACGGGACGCGCGACGTCGACGACGCCGTCCTCGACGCCGTTCAGGACACCCTCGCGCTCGCCGAGGCCGAATGGGGCCTCGGGTGGAACGTCGATTACTACGTGATCGGGGCCGACGCCGCCGCCGCGCAGGCGTTCCTCGAGGGCACGTACTGCCCGCGGGGCGTGGAGCAGGGACGCTACGCCGACGTCGCCGCCTGCCTCGAACGCAACCCCAAGGAGAAGGTCGACGTGGGAACGGGCGCCCCCCGCTACGTCGGCCTGATGGAGTACCACCAGTACAGCCTCGATCCCGGCAGCAGCGCCGCGCGGACGGGGGAGGCCCCGATGCACGTGTTCTTCCACTCGCTCCCGCCCGGCCTTGCGGGCGTGGACCCGGACGTCCCCGCCGACGACGACCTGGCGGTCGTCCTGCACGAGTTCTGGAGCACGGTGCAGGTCGAACACACGGGCGAGACGACCGAGGCGGCCGCCCAACCGAAGATGGGGCCGGTGTGGTTCGTGGAGGGGGCGCAGGAGTACATGGGGCAGCGCCTCCGGTCCGACCTGCGCGCCGCGGGGACGCTCCCCGACGACGTTGGGAACGCCGACCTGACGTACGGGTTCCGCGACGCGATGGAACGCGTCGCCACCCGCATCGACGGGAACGCCGCCTGTCACGACCGGCGCCTGACGGAGTTCGTGGCGTACGGCGGCGAATGCGGGTTCTACGGCATCGACCTGGGGACGTGGGCCATGGCGTACATGCATTCCCTTCCGGGCGTGGCCGACGACGCGATGACGGAGACGCTGCAACCGGCCGTCGCGAGCGACGGGTGGAAGGCGGCCTTCGAGACCACCGTCGGCATGACGCTCGCGGCGTTCGAGACGCGGTTCCACGCGTTCCTGGACCAGCCGCTGGAGGCGCAACTCGCGATCCTCCCCGCGGCGTCCGACCCGCCCGCGGGCGGGCGTCCGGAGGGGGTCGTCCCGGCCGACGACGTCGCGGAGCGACGCGAGGACGGCACCGGCGCCTTCCGGACGCACTGCCTCGAGACGCACGTCGCCTTCGACGACCCCCTCGTGCACCCCGGCGAGCCCGGCGCGGCGCACGAGCACGTGTTCCTCGGGAACCCCGACGTCGACGCCTTCACGACCGCCGACACCCTGCTGGACGCCGCCGAGACGCGGTGCGACGGCGGCACCGCCAACCGCTCCGGCTACTGGGTGCCCGCCCTCTACGACGCCGACGGCGACCGCATGCCGTACGTCGAACCGTTGATCTACTACAAGACCGGCTACCACCTGGACCCCGCGACGCTGGTCCCGCCCCCCGCCGGCCTGCGGATGATCGCCGGGAACGCCATGGCGACGGCGCCGCAGGACACGGCCGTCACGAAGTTCCGCTGTTCAAACTGGTCGACGGACGCGCCGCAGTTCGACCCGGGTGACCCCCTCGATCACGTCCCCACCCTCCCCGACTGCGAGGTGGGCGACATCCTCGAGATCCGCCTGGTGTTCCCGCAGTGCTGGGACGGCGAGCACCTCACGAGCGACGACCTGCAGTCCCACATGGCGTACCCGAGCGAAGCGACCGCGCCCGTGCCCGGGACGGGGTCGTGCCCCGCCAGCCACCCCGTCGCGATCCCCGAGATCTCGTACAACTTCGAGATGTTCGTTACCGACGAGACCGGCCCGTCCAGCGAGTGGCGGTTCGTGACCGATCCCCCCGGCGCTGCCGGCGGCACCACCTTCCACGGCGACTGGATGAACGGCTGGAACGAGACGGTCATGACGACCCTCGTCGAGCGCTGCCTGAACGACGCGCGCGATTGCGATACCGGGCTGCTCGGCGACGGGACGCGCCTCGAGCCGGTCCCCTTCGACTGACGGGTCGTTCCCGCGGCGGACGGACGCCGATGCCCTCCCCGCCGTCTGGCGACGGGGCCGTGGAGCGTCGGCCCACGGGCGTCGTGCGCAACCGGGTCGACGAGCCCCGACGGTCGTCGTGAGGTGCGTTCCGGGGGCTGTACGTTCGGCGCCGGGACGCACGGTCCGTCGGCCGTGGAGACCGACGCGTCGTCGTGCCTCGGTCGCCCCACGACCATGATGGCGTCCGGAGCTGTCCGGGTCGCGTCGCGGGTCCGTCGTCGGTACGGCCATCGTTTCCGTAACCAAGGCCGACCGGTCTCCGCCGATGTCCATCGATGCGTGGGGCCGCCCGACCGTGGCGCGGGCCCCCGCCCGATGGGTGAGCCGGGTCGGGACGTCTCGGCCGGAAGGGCTCAGCGCTCGGCATCGCGCCGCGCCGCGGCGTGCGCATCGCTTCGGCCGAGTGCGATAAAATGTACTATCTAAGTGTGCAACCTAGCCGCTCGTATGGCGGTACACCTCGCAGCTTTTCATGGAAGGTCGTGACCCATGGTCGGACGAACGATCGTTTTCATCCTCCTTGCCCTCCTCGGCACGTCCGTCGTCTCCGGGTGCGGCTCCGGTGGCGGCGACGCATCGCAGCCGGTTCCCGCTCCGGCTCCCGGACCGTCCACGGGCACGATCGCAGGGGACGTCGAGCTGCGCGCGTCGGTCCGTTCGACGGCGGGCAGCGCGGGCCAAGGGTTGACGTCCGCAGGTCCGATGGAGGGGCTGGGCGACCCGGGCGACGCGGAGTTCGTGCCTGGCGACGTCATCGTCGGGTACGAGGAGGGCGCGTCCGTACAGTCGCTCGCGACGCTGGACGTGGAGGGCGCCGACCTGGAGATGGTCCGGGCCTTGTCGCCGATCGCTGCCGGCGTGCTCCGCGACCCCTCGTTGTCGGAGGACGAGACGTTGGCGGTCGTTGCCGAGCTCGCCGCCCGGCCGGGGGTGCGCTACGCCCACCCGAACTACCTTTACACCGCGGCCGCGACGCCGAACGACCCGATTTACCTGGATGGGCGTCAGTGGCATTACGATGCGATCGGTCTCCCCGAAGCCTGGGACGTGACACAGGGATCGGATGGTATCAACGTCGGCATCGTCGATTCGGGGATCGTGTACCTCGAGGGCGAGCCCAGCGTCTCCCACCCGGACCTCGCGGGGAAGGTCCACCCCGGGTACGACTTCGTCAGCGACGTCCGTTCGTCGGGTGATGGGAACGGACGCGATCCGTTGCCGTACGACTGGAGTCCGGACTCGTCGCACGGGACGCACGTCGCCGGTACGGTCGCGGCCGCGACCGACAACGGCCGTGGCGTGGCCGGCGTGGACTGGAACGCCAGGATCGTGCCGGTGAGGGTAATGGGTGCGAACGGTTTCGGAAACATCGTCGACATCGTCGACGGCACCCTTTGGGCGGCTGGACTCTCGGTGTCGGGCGTCCCGGACAACGAGAATCCGGCCCACGTCCTCAACCTCAGTTTGGGTGGGGGGCCGGCATGTCCAGGCCTATCTCAGGATGCGTTCGACGCGATTCGGTCTGCGTCCCCGAATCAGGCGGTCGTGGTCGTGGCCGCAGGAAACGAAGCGCAGGACGCGCGAAACGTGAGTCCGGCAAGTTGCCGCAACGTCATCACGGTCGGTGCGACGGGCTACGACGACACGAGGGCGCCCTACTCGAACTACGGTGCGAGGATCGACGTCATGGCGCCAGGGGGCGACGTCTCCCGTGACCTCGACCGCAACGGGTTCCCCGATGGAGTCATGAGCACCGACTTCGGGCCGGGGCGGACGGCGGAAGGGTACGAGTACTCTCAGGGAACGTCCATGGCGGCGCCTCACGTGGCGGGCGTGGTGTCGCTGATGAAGGGGTTGGACCCGGAGTTGTCGTTCGACGAAGCGTTGTTCGCGCTGACGGGTACGGCCGAACCGCTCGCGCCTGGTGCGTGCGCGCCGTACGCCGACGCAGCGTGCGGGGCGGGGCTCGTGAACGCCCCCAGCGCACTGCGAGCCGTGCGCGACGGCGCGATCCCCACGCCCGAGGTCGGAACGTTGTCGTTCGAGCCGGCCACGATCGACCTCGGGGCGTTCGACGGTGTGCGTGCCGTCACACTGCGGAATGGCGGCTCGACCGCCCTGACCTGGGAAGCTAGACGGTTCTTCGCGTCGCCCGACAACCCTGCGGACCTCCTGGACTTCACGATCGAGATGGACCGATTGCAGGGCCAAGTGCCTGCCGGCGGGACGCAACGCGTGCAGCTCAGCGTCAATCGGAATCTCGTCACCGTTCCCGGCTACTACGAGTTCGCTGTGGAGTTCGTTGCCAACGGGGAGGCGGTCTTCCTGCCCGGAAGTTTCCTGACGTCCGACGCGAGTGCACCGACGCTCACGGGTCCGATGGTCGTGGCCGCGTTCCTCGATACGGGAGGCGATGAGCCCGAGGTCAGCGGATCGCAAGAGGATCCCGGGGTGCTGACGCGATACCGATTCGACGTCAAACCTGGAGACAACACCGTCATCGCATGGTCGGACGAGAACGGCAACGTCGAAATCGACGAGGGCGACTTCCTTGGAACGTATCCCGAGATCGTTCCCGTCGGCGAAGGGGAGGTCCGGACGTCGATCGACCTGACGTTGGACCCGGTCGTTCCCACCGGCGTCGTGGGAGCGGCGCAGGGGTCTCCGACGGATGCGCTGAAGCATGTGCTCGAGGAGATGCGGTCGCGAGACTAGCGTCGGAATCGAAGCTCGCTCATCCGCCCCCGCCAGGCGTGGAACCTCCTTGGGGGAGACGGCCGAGACGCGTGCGGCGCCCGTTCGCGGGGTCCGCTGGGTGGATCGAGCTTCCGGGAGACGACCGGCCGCGCGGTCCCGCCGTCGGTCGTGGGGGTCATGACGCCCCTAGGCCGCCGTAGGTACCCTGTTTCCATCAATCGAATCGAGAAAGGGAGGTGCGCGATGTCCACGAACGTGCAAGCCGCCGTCGCCCGCAAGGTGGGGGGACCCCTGTCGATCGAGACGCTCCAGCTCGACGAGCTCCGTCCGGACGAGGCCCGCGTCCGCCTCGTCGCGTCGGGGGTGTGCCACACCGACGCGATCGTGCGCGACGGCGTGTACCCCACCCCCCAACCCGCGGTCCTCGGGCACGAGGGGGCGGGGGTCGTCGAGGCGGTCGGCGACGCCGTCCAGGCGGTCCGGCCCGGGGATCACGTCATCCTCTCCACCGCGCACTGCGGTCACTGCGACAGCTGCAAGGGGGGCGACCCGATGTACTGCGACGTCCTCGGCCCGATGAACTTCGGTGGGCGGCGCCTCGCCGACGGCAGCACCGCCCTCCATACCGAGGACGGGGAGGAGGTCTCCTCGCACTTCTTCGGTCAGTCGTCGTTCGCGACGTACGCCAACGTCTCCGAATCCTCCCTGGTGCCGGTCCCCGACGACGTGCCGCTCGAGTCGGTGGCGTTCTTCGGGTGCGGCATGCAGACCGGTGCGGGCGCGATCCTGAACGAACTGAAGCCGGAGGCGGGCTCGTCCGTCGCGGTGTCGGGCTCCGGTGCGGTCGGCCTCGCCGCGGTGATGGCGGCCCGCGTGGCGGGGGCGACGACCATCATCGCCACCGACCTGCACGACGAACGCCTCGAGCTCGCCCGCGAGCTCGGCGCGACGCACGCCATCAATCCGTCGAAGGTGGACGTCGTCGAGGAGATGAAGGCCATCACCGGCGGTCGCGGCGTCCAGTACGTCCTCGATACGACCGCCGTACCGGCGGTCCTGCAGCAGTTGGCGGACGCCCTGTCGGTCCGCGGCACGTTGGCGCTCGTCGGTGCGGCGGAGGCGGGCACCGAAGTGCCGTTCGAGATTGGGGGGTCGCTGTTGAAGGGGTGGACCTTCAAGACGATCATCGAGGGGAGCGCCGTCCCGCAGCGCTTCATTCCGCAGTTGGTCGACCTGTACCGGCAGGGCCGCTTCCCGGCGGACAAACTCGTGAAGACCTACGCGCTCGAGGACATCAACCAGGCGTTCGAGGACTCCGCGTCCGGCGCGACCGTCAAACCGGTCATCGTGTACTGAGCGAGACGCGGGACGGGGGGCGCCGGGGGGGCCGACGTCGGCCCGCCCGGCGTCGGTTCGGCGGGGAGGTCGACCCACCGCGTGCCCCGCGGTACGCTGACGTATGCCGAACCCGGCGCACCCGCCCGATCGACTCGTAGCCCTGACGCAGCGCATCGTGGCGTTCCGCGACGCGCGCGACTGGGCGCAGTTCCACGGCCTCAAGGACGAAGTGTTGTCGCTGGCGTCGGAGGTCGGCGAGGTCGCCGAGGCCGTGCGCTGGCTCGACGAGGCGACCCTCGCCGCCCGCCTCCAGGACGACGACGCCTTCCGCGAGGGGGTCGGCGACGAACTCGCCGACGTCCTCTACTGGACGCTGCTCGTTGCGCACGATGCGGGGATCGATCTGGCGGATGCGTTCGACGCGAAGATGACGAAGAACGAAGCGAAGTACCCGGTGCACCTGGCCAAGGGATCCCCGAAGAAGTACGACGCGCTGGCGGACGGTGCGGACGACGCGCGCGTCGACGTCGGCGCCGATCGCGGCGCCGATGGTGGCGACGACGGGACGGGGTGAGCGGATGCAGCTGTACGCCGGGTCGTCCCGGGACTTCATCGACGCCGCGTTTCGCGGCCGCATCGCCACCCAGCTCGCCGAGGCGTACGAGCGGGCGTTTCGTCACGCCCCACCCCGCAGTGAAGTGCAGAGTTGGCAGAACAGCCTTCGCAGCATGTCGTGGGTGCTGGAGAAGGCCGACCTGACCGACCACGGGGTGCTCCTCGAGCACCAGTTGCCGATGACGTCCAAGCGACTCGATTGCCTCGTGACGGGTCGCGACGCGGACGCGCGCGACCAGGCGGTGGTCGTCGAGCTGAAACAGTGGTCCGAGGCGGGCCCCAGCGAGGCGGAGGGATGCGTCACGACCTTCCTCGGGGGGCGGGTCCGCGACGTGCTGCACCCCTCGGTGCAGGTGGGGCAGTACGCGCAGTACCTCGAGGACTACCGCGAGGCGTTCACGCAGGGGGACGTGCGCTTGTCCGCCTGCGCGTACCTGCACAATCTGCCGTTCGATCCGGACGACGAACTGTTCGCCGACCGGCACCGGGGGGCGCGGGAGCGCTACCCGGTGTTCACCGCCGACGCGTCGGGCGACCTCGTCGACTATCTGGCGGGTCGCATGGCGGCGGGGCACGGAGAGGAGGTGCTCCAGCGGGTCGTCCGTAGCCCCTCGCGCCCCTCGAAGAAGCTCCTTTCGCACACGGCGGAGATGGTGCAGGGACAGACGTCGTTCGTGCTGCTCGACGAGCAGTTGGTCGTGTTCGAACGCGTCCTCGCGGAGGCCCGCAAGGCGACGCGGAGGGCGGGCAAGTCGGTCGTCCTCGTGCGCGGGGGGCCCGGCACCGGCAAATCGGTGGTGGCGCTGCATCTGGTCGGGCGCCTGGCGGGAGAGGGCTTCGACGCGCAACACGCGACCGGAAGTAAGTGGTTCACGGAGAACGTGCGGAGCCTCGTGGGGCGACGCGCCAGCCACCAGTTCCGCTACTTCCACACCTACGCGAAGGAGGCGGCGGACGCCGTGGACGTGCTGGTGTCCGACGAGGCGCACCGCATCCGCGCGACGTCCGCCAACCGCTTCACCAAGAAGGAGGACCGCACCGGCCGGCCGCAGGTCGAGGAGTTGGTCCACGCCGCGAAGGTGTCGGTGTTCTTCCTCGACGACCTGCAGGTCGTCCGTCCAAACGAGGTGGGCAGCACCGACCTCATTCGCGACGCCGCGTCCCGGGTCGGTGCGGACCTGATCGAGTTCGAGCTGGAGGCGCAGTTCCGGTGTGGGGGGAGCGACGGGTTCGTGCAGTGGGTGGACAACACGCTGCAGATCCGCCGGACCCCCAGCGTGCTGTGGGAGGGCGACGACGCGTTCGAGTTCGGGGTCCTGGACGACGTCGCGGAGCTCGAGGTGTGGGTCCGCGCGAAGAACGACGGGGGCGACACCGCCCGCATGGTGGCGGGGTTCTGCTGGCCGTGGTCGAACCCGAATGCGGACGGTACGTTGGTGGACGACGTCGTCGTCGGCGACTGGGCGCGTCCGTGGAACGCCAAACCGGACGCCGGTCGGCTCGCGAAGGGGATCCCCAAGGCGCACGTGTGGGCGACCGATCCCGGCGGTCTCGATCAGGTCGGGTGCATCTACACCGCGCAGGGCTTCGAGTTCGACTACGTGGGCGTGATCGTGGGGCGCGACCTGCGGTGGGATCCGGCGGAGGCGACGTGGGTGGCGGACCCCACGGAATCGTACGACCGGGTCGTCAAGCGCTCGGGGGAGGCGTTCCTCGACCTCGTCAAGCACACGTACCGCGTCCTGCTCACCCGCGGAATGAAGGGCTGCAAGGTCGTGTTCCTCGACGACGCGACGCGCGATTTCGTTCGCAGTCGACTCGACCTGGGGTGACGCGCGC
>JAVLCF010000039.1 GCA_031581195.1 Trueperaceae bacterium
GAGGGCGCGGGCGTCGTCGAGGTGCGCGAGAGCGGTGCCGGCGTCGACCGCTTCGATGCCGGTGTCGACGAGACCGACGAGGCGGAGGCCGGTCGCGGTGGGCCCGCCGACGGCGGCGACGTCCACCGCGACGCGTTCGCCGAGGCGGACGTCGAGCGCATCCGCCAGCTCGATGCCCAGCACGAGTTCGCCGGGGCGCTCGAGCATGCGGCCGTCGCGAAGGGCGCCCGGGAGGTCGCTGACCTGCGCTTCGCCCGTCGGATCGACGCCGCGCAGCGTCGCGCCGCGCCGGGCGTAGGGACTCCGGAGGAGGGCGGGGACGTCCATCCGCGGGGTGGCGGCGCGCACGCCGGGCACCGCCGTCGCGGCGGTGTGGAGGGCCGCGACGTTCGCGAGGGCGTGCTCCGGGTCGGGGTCGGCGTGGTACGCCTCCGTCGTGATGGCGACGGGGGCGGCGACGAGTCGCGCCTGACCTTGGAAGATGGCGTTCAGGAACCCGTCGGTGAATCCCCAGAAGAACAGGATCGACAGCGTGGCGTAGGCCACGACGGCGATCAGGAGGGCGGTCCGGAGTCGCTGGCGGAACAGCGACCGCCACGCGAGCTTGAGCGTCGCAAGGGCGGCGTTCACGACGTCACGCTACCGCACGGGCGGCCGGACGCCGGGGCGTGCGCGCCCTCGGGATGGCGCCGGGGCGAGGGCGGGCGCGACGTCAGGCGGTCTCGTCCCGGACCCACGCGAGGTACGCCTCCGCTCCGGCGTCGACGGGCCACGCGACGACGCACGGGACGTCGTACGGGTGGAGCGTCTCGACGGCTTCGACGAGTTCGTCGAGGCGGGCTTCGCGCGTCTTGAGGATCATCGCGACTTCGGGTTCGTCCCGTACCTCGCCGTCCCACGCGAAGAACGACCGCATGGGGGGGAGGACGTTGGCGCAGGCGATCAGCCCACGCTCCACGAGGGCCCGCGCGAGGGTGGCGGCGTTCTCGGGGGTGTCGATCGTCACGTACACGCTGCGCACGTCGGTCATGGCGACAGGATAGGCGGTGGTCGCACGACCTGCATGGAGCCGCGTGACGTCGTGGCTGGGCGTGACCAGGAGGGCGCGTACGCCGTTCGTCGTCCGCCGCCCCCGGGGGTGGGGGCGGCGGATGGGTGGGGCGCGTGGTGTGGGGGTGGGGTGTGGGGGTTGGTGTAGGGGGGTGGATCACAACGACGGCGCAAGGTTCTCCGCCGTCACCGAGAGTTGCAACGCGTTCATCAACGCAGACGTGGTGTCCGCCTCCGCCACCGTGTTCTTCTTGCGGTAGACGCCCCCCTCGTTCAGCACCAGGTCGAACGTTCCCTCCTGCAGTGGGACGACGTTCACCGTGAACGTGTCGCTCGGGGCTTGCGGCGTGACGCTCACGACCTCCGCCACGTCAGGTGCAGCAGTGCCGCCCTGCCGGAACGCGAAGTCCTCGACCTGCAACGGCATCACCACGCGGTCCAACTTCACCTGCACGTCGAACCCGCCCGACACCGTCACCGACCCATTCGTCCCATCACTCGACGACGACGAACCCTCGATCGCGCCCTCCACGGCATCGAACCCGCCCGCCACGGCACGCGGCGCGAGATCGACGGTGAGGGCGACGCTGTCCTCCGGGTTCTTCGAACCGTCGGCGAAGCACTCGCTTTCCGTGACGGCCGCTCGGGGGAGCTGGAACGTCACGTCGCCGGACGCGTCGGGTTCGATGGTCGTGGATCGCCAGGCGTCCAGCGTCTGGGGGCTCGAGTTGACGTTCCTCTCGAGCGACGCGGACCACGCCAGGGTGCCGACGATGCCGTTTTCGTCGCTGATCGTGAGGTCGTCGTTGGGGGCGAAGTCCGTCTTGCGGTTGAAGCGAACCTCGACTTGCATCGGACCCCCGACGGTCGTGCCGCTGGCGTCGCTCGACGACACCCGAACGTCCGCGAAAAGGTCGACGCACCCAACGTTGACGAACAAATCGAAAGAGTCGTCGATGCGGTAACTGATGAATCCGTACCCCCCGCCGGACTCAACCACGCTCCCGTTGTTGAAGGGGCCGTTGTCGCCTTTGTCGAGCGTGTCCCCGGTCGACCCCGCGTCGACGGGTCTCCTGGTGCTGGGCAGAATGTAGAAGCCGTAGTATCCCGGAACGTCGTGAACGGACGAGTCGTTCTCTTCCACGTTGAGGCATGTATTCGCGTCGCCGTTGACGTCGATGCCCACGAAGCCCCGTTCGTCACCGGAGAGGTTCGGCTCGGACACCCCGTCACACACCGCCACTTCGGGGTTCAACGAGCTCTCGGTGCTGGTATACGCCGTCGGTGGCGCGTCGTCCCCAATCCACGTGGCCGAGCTCGCGACGCCCAGCGGCGCGACGAGCACGCCGCCGACCACGAACGCCGCACGTGCAAGGCGCCGAAGGGTAGCGACTCGCAGCTAAAGGAGCATGGGGCGGGGGACGGCACGGAGGTTCGAAACGAGGACGGAACGCATACGCGAACCGTGCCATCGCGTCGTTTCAAACGCGTGTCACCGCCTCGGTTGGGGGCATGCCGGTCGGGACCGTCGGGCGGTGCGGGTGGGCAGGCCCCCTCGGGGTCGTGCCGGTGGAGGGGCGGTAGCGGACGTCGCCCTGCGCGGCGGGGCACGCGGGGCGCGCCGGGAATGCGGTACCGTCCCGTGTGAGCGAAGCCAGCACGTCCGACCTTCTGCAGTTTTTCCGCGACCATCCCGAGCGCCCCTGGCACGTCCAAGACGTCCAGAAATCGCTGGGGGTGGAGGACCGGGCGGACCTGAAACGCCAGCTCGACGACCTCGTCGGCGACGGGACCCTCGTCCGCACGCGACGCCGAACCTACGGCCTGCCCCAGGAGATGAACCTGATTCCGGGCCGCCTGCAGGTCGCCGCCGGCGGGTACGGGTTCGTGATTCGCGATTCCGGGGAGGGCAAAGACGTGTTCGTCCCGGCCGACAAGCTGGCGGACGCCTGGGACGGCGACCGGGTCCTGGTGCGCCCCAGCGGGAAGAAGGCGGACGAGGAGAAGCCGGCGGGGGAGATCGTCCGCATCACCGAGCGGGCCAACACGCGTCTGGTGGGCACCCTCGAGTACGCCCGTGGGTACGCGATCCTGCGGCCCGACAGCCCGCGCCTCAAGGAACGCATCCTGTTGACGCCGGACAGCGTGGGGCGCCTGGATGCGGGCATGCGCATCGTGGTGCGCCTCATTTGGCCGGAGGAGAGCGGGGAGCGCGATCCGTTCGGCGAGGTCGTCGAGGTGCTCGGGGAGCAGGACGACCCCGAGGTCGAGACGCGCGCCGTGATCGTCAACTACGACCTCAAGGACGCCTACGACGAAGCGACGTTGGCGGAGGCGGCGGCGGTCCCGGATGTCGTGACGGGCGACATGATGGAGGGCCGCACCGACCTGCGGTCGGTGCCGACCTTCACGATCGACGGCGCCGACGCGAAGGATTTCGACGACGCGCTCAGCGTCGAGCGGCTGCCGGACACGAAGGGCGGCAAGGCCGGCAACCGCGGGTTGGTGCGGGTCGGGGTGCACATTGCGGACGTCTCCTACTACGTCGCGGAGGGCACCAGCCTCGATCGCGAAGCGATGGAGCGTGCCACGACCGCCTACCTGCCCGGCAAGGTCCTACCGATGCTGCCCGAGGAGCTCAGCAACGGCATCTGCAGCCTCGTCGAGGGCGAACCGCGCTTGGCGTTGTCGGTCCTGGTCGACCTCACGCGCGACGGCGAGGTGAAGGCGGTCAAGTTCAAGGAGACCGTCATCGAGTCGGACGCGCGCCTCACGTACGACCAGGTGCAGGCGTTCGCCGACGGCGACCGCCTCCCGCAGGGCAAACGCAAGCTCGAGCGGGACGTGAAGGTGCTGTTGAGCCTGTCCTCGAAGTTGCGCGAGGCGCGGCTCGGGGCGGGCGCGCTCGATTTCGACTTCACCGAAGCGAAGGTGGACGTCGGCGACGACGGCGAGATGGAGCTCCGCCCCATCCGCAGCAACGCCGCGCGGAACCTCGTCGAGGAGCTGATGCTGCTCGCGAACCGGATGGTGGCGACGGAGCTGGAGAAGAAGGACGTGCCGGCCCTCTACCGCGTGCACGAGGACCCCAGCGAAGCGAAGATCGACGCCCTGCAGAAGGCGCTGGCGCGCCTCGGGTACGAACTCGACGTGCAGGCGGCGACCCCGAAGGACCTGCAGGCGATCCTGAAGGCGGCGGCCGGCAAACCGGAATCGCAGTTGGTGAACACGTTGTTGCTGCGCAGCCTCAAGCAGGCGCGCTACGCCGCGGAGAACCTGGGGCACTTCGGGCTGGCGTTCGAGAACTACCTGCACTTCACGAGCCCCATCCGTCGCTACCCCGACCTCGTCGTGCACCGCGCGGTGCGCGCGCTGCTCCAGCATCGCCTCAGCCCGACCCTGAAGGAGCGGATGAAGAGCGACTTCCCGGACCTCGCGACGCACACGAGCGAACGCGAACGCCAGGCGGAGAAGGCGGAACGCGACCTGGCGAAGTACTACCACGCCCGGTGGGCCCGCGAGCACCTGGGGGAGAGCTTCTCCGCGACGATCAACGGCGTCACCGGGTTCGGCCTGTTCGTCAGCCTCCCGAACGGCGTCGAGGGGCTCCTGCACGTCTCGCATCTCGGGGACGACTACTACGTCTTCCTCGAGGACTCCCTGACGCTCCTGGGGAAGTCGTCGAAGAAGAAGTACCGCATGGGGGACCGGATCGACGTCACGATCTACCAGGCGAACCCCACCGCCCGGCAGATCGACCTGATCCCCAAGGGCGCCGACATGCCCGAAGCGTCGAGCGACGAGGTCGTCAAGCGCAGCAAGGCCCCCAAGACCGTGAAGACGCCGATCGGGGGGGCGGAGGACGCCCCGAACCTCGCGCGGGACGAGGGCCGTCCGGCGGCGAAGGCGAAGAACGGCAAGGCCGGCGCCGCGTCGGCCGGCGGGGCCCGGAAGAAGGGGACGAAGGCGGCCGGTGCCTCGAAGGCGTCCGACGCGGGCAAGACCCAGGACGTGGACGCCACGAAGGCCGCGGCGACGGGCCGCACGAAGGGGGCGGCGAAGGGCGCACCGCGCGACGAAGCGGCGGCCGCACCGGCCGCCGCCGCGCGCCCGAAGCGCCGCCGCCGGTTGGTGTTCGGACGCAAGGACGTCTGGGGGTCCTGACGTGACGGGTCCGCGACGCGGCCCCGAGCGCGGGTCCGGCGCGGGTCCGGTCCGCCTGACCCTGACGCGGGTGTGCGTCCGCACGGGACGGGTCCGACTTCCGGCCCGGGCGCGGTCGGTGGTGCCCGACGGCGCCCTCGAGGTGCACGACGACGCGACCGGCGACGTGTGGACCCTCCGGGTGGAGGGGGGCGTCGTCGACGGCCTCGCGCCGTTCCTGGCCCGGCACGGCGCGATGGTCAACGACGAACTTCGCCTGCACGTCCCCGCCGAGGCGCCCGCCACGCTGGCCGTCCGGAGGAGCGGGGCGGGCGGCGCGCACGGCGAACGGGCGTTGCGGCGCGCGGTCCGGGCGTTGATCGAGGGGGCACCCCCGCACAGCGTCGAGGAGTTGCGCGACGCGTACGGCCTCCCGGCGGACGCACCGCTCGAGGCGGCCCTCGCCGACGCACCGGAGCTCGAACGGCGCGCCGGGCGGTGGGGCCGCGTCGGGACGCCGCGCGCCACCGACCCGCTGCGCTCGGCCTCCGACGCGCCCGCGGCGTCCGGCACGCGGCCCACCGCGACCCCCGCCCCGTCCGCCGCCGCCGACCCGTCCTCCGCGACGCCGGCGCAGGCGCGGGCGTGGGCCGCCCTCGCCGCGTTCGGGGTGGAGGTCCCGACGGCGCAGGGTGCGGCGGCGCAGGGTGCGGCGGCAACCGTCCCGATGCCGTTCGAGGGCGGGCCCGCGCCGGTGTACGTCCGCGTCGTGGAGCCGGGAGCGGGACCGGCGTGGCACGACCTGCTCGACGAGGCGCGCGCCGCGGCGGCGGGCCGGCTCGCCCTCGCCGGCGGGTGGGAGGACCTCGCGCCCTACGCGCGGTACGTCCGCTCCGCCGGCGCGGCCCTGCTGCCCCTCGACGCGCTGGACCGTCTCGCGCAGGCGGCGCGGGAGGGGGAGATGACCCTCGCCGACCTCACCGTCGCGCTGGGGGCCGGCGGCGTGCACGGTGCGGCCTTCGAGCGGCTCGAGGCGCGCAGGGCGGCCCGCCGCGCGGAACGCGAGCGGTTCTGGGAGGTGGTCCGCCGCGTCGCCTCCCGGCCGGTGGGTGCGGTCGTCGATCCCGCCGCGTGGGCGGACGCGCGCCTCCCGGTTGCCGCGGTCCGCGAGGGCCTCGGGCGTCTGGCCGGTCCTCCGTGGTTCGCGGTGGAGCGCCTCGAGGACGGGCGGGTGCGTCTTCGCTCCGACGTGCGGGCGGTTCTCCCCGAGGTCGCGGAGGCCGCCGCCCGACTGGGGGCGGCGCCCCCGGAGGGGTCGCGCCGCGTCGCGGTCCGCGGGGACGCCCAGGCGTCAGGCCGCGCCGAGATCCTGGAGGGCGGCGACGCGTAGCGGCGCGTCGCGCGTCGCACGGATCGCCTCGACCGTCCAGCGGGCCGCCTCCCGCGTCGAGACGTAGGGGACGCCCGCCTCGAGGGCGCGCCGCAGGTCGGGCCCGCCCGTGACGTCGATCAGCAGGTCGGTCGCAACGTCGTCGCCCGGGTCGAGCGGGCCGCGCGTCACGTCGAACCCGAGCGTCTCGAGGGCGGCTCCGACCTCGTCCAGGCCGTTGCCGACCAGCTGCACCCGGCCGGCCTGCGGGAGGACCTGGCCGGCGCCACGTTGCGCTTTTTCGTAGGCCCGCCACGGGTCCGCATCGAGCCCCATGCTTTCCCCGGTCGAGCGCATTTCGGGCCCGAGGATCGGCGCGACCCCGACGAACTTGTGGAACGGCAGCACGACCTCCTTCACCGCGTAGAGCGGCGGGGTCGGGGTCGACGTGAAGCCCAGCTCGCGAAGGGTCCGCCCGGCGGAGATCAGCGCGGCGTACTTCGCGAGGGGGTGCCCGATCGCCTTCGAGAGGTACGGCACCGTGCGGCTGGCGCGCGGGTTCGCTTCGATGACGTAGACGTCGCCGTCCTTCACCACGAACTGCAGGTTGATGAGGCCCCGCACGCCGATCGCGTCGGTCAGCCGCACCGCGGCGTCGCGCACGGCGTCCAGGACCGCGTCGTCGAGCCCGATGGGGGGCACGATGCAGGCGGAGTCGCCGGAGTGCACGCCGGCGCTCTCGACGTGCTCCATGAGGCCGGCCACGACCGTCGTGTCGCCGTCGGAGAGGGCGTCGACGTCGAGCTCCGTGGCCCCCTCGAGGAAGGCGTCGACGAGGATGCTGGGGGTGCCCTCGAGCTGGGCGTAGACGTCGTCCAGGTACGCAGCGAGCTCCGAATCGCTACGCACGATCTGCATCGCGCGGCCCCCGAGCACGTAGCTGGGGCGCACCATGACCGGGTACCCCACGCGGTTCGCGAGGGCGCGGGCGGCGTCGGGGGTCGTCGCCACGCCACCGTCGGGGTTGGCGACCCCGACCTCGCGGCAGAGCGCCAGGAAGCCGTCGCGGTCCTCCGCGCGGTCGATCGCCGCGGCCGGCGTCCCCCAGATCGGGACGCCGGCCGCCTCGAGTTGGCCGGCGAGCTTCAGGGGGGTCTGGCCCCCCAACTGCACGATCACACCCTCGGGCGCCTCGCGGTCGACGACGTTCATGACGTCCTCGAACGTCAACGGTTCGAAGTACAGCCGGTCGGCGGTGTCGTAGTCGGTGGAGACGGTCTCCGGGTTCGAGTTGATCATGATCGTCTCGAAGCCCACCTCCTTAAGCGCCCACACGGCGTGCACGGTGGCGTAATCGAATTCCACGCCCTGCCCGATGCGGTTCGGGCCGGAGCCCAGGATCACGACCTTGGGTTTGTCGGACGGCGCGACCTCGTCCTCGAGTTCGTAGGCGGCGTAGTGGTACGGCGTGTACGCCTCGAACTCCGCGGCGCAGGTATCCACCGTCTTGAAGACCGGCGCGCTTCCGGCCGCGATTCGCGCGGCGCGGATCGCGGCCTCGTCGCTTCCGGTGAGGCGCGCGACGTGCGCGTCGGAGAAGCCGAAGCGTTTGACCTCCCGCCACGTCTCGAGCGGCCACGCGGTGGGTGCGGCGAGGCAGGCGAGTTCCGCTTCCGCTTCGACGATCTCCGCGAGCTGCCCGAGGAACCACGGGTCGACCGCGGTGCGCTCGTGGAGTTGGTGCGGCGTGCGGCCCCGCCGCAACGCCTCGAGCAACGCCAGGATGCGGGTCGGGCCGGGCACCAGCCGCGCCTCGACCTCGGCGTCGGTGGCGTCCTCCAGCGCCGAGCGCACGTCGAGCTCCAGCGAGCGGAGCGCCTTCTGGAGGCTCTCCTTGAACGTCCGCCCGATCGCCATGACCTCGCCCACGCTGCGCATCTGCGTCCCCAGGTCGGTCGCGGCGCCCGGGAACTTCTCGAACGCGAAGCGGGGGATCTTCGTCACGACGTAGTCGATCGACGGCTCGAACGCCGCCTTCGTTTCCGCGGTGATGTCGTTCGGGAGTTCGTCGAGGTGGTAGCCGACCGCCAGCAGCGCCGCGATCTTCGCGATCGGGTAGCCGGTCGCCTTCGACGCCAACGCCGACGACCGCGAGACGCGGGGGTTCATCTCGATGACGATGACGCGGCCGGTGGCGGGGTCCACGGCGAACTGGATGTTGGAGCCGCCGGTATCGACGCCGATCTCGCGAATGATCGCGATGCTGTGGTCGCGCAGCGTCTGGTACTCCTTGTCCGACAGCGTTTGGGCGGGCGCGACGGTGAGGCTGTCGCCGGTGTGGACCCCCATCGGGTCGAGGTTCTCGATGCTGCAGATGATGACGACCGTGTCGTTGTGGTCGCGCATCACCTCGAGCTCGTACTCCTTCCACCCCAGGACCGACTCCTCGACGAGGACCGTGTGGACGGGGCTGTCGTGCAGGCCCTGCCGCACGATGCGGCGGAACGCCGCCTCGTCGTGCGCGACGCCGCCCCCGCTCCCCCCGAGCGTGTAGGAGGGGCGGATGATGGCGGGGTAGCCGATCTCGGCGGCGAACGCGAGCGCCTCGTCGAGCGTCGACACCATCCGCCCGGCGGGGGTGTCGATGCCGATGCGCGCCATCGCCTCCTGGAAGGCGCGGCGGTCCTCGCCCTTGTGGATCGCGTCGTAGTTCGCGCCGATCAACTCCACCCCGTGGCGTTCCAGGACGCCGGTCTCCCACAGGGTCTTGGCGAGGTTGAGCGCCGTCTGTCCGCCGAGCGTCGGGAGGAGCGCGTCGGGGCGTTCCGCTTCGAGGATCGCTTCGACGTGCGCCGGGTCGAGCGGCTCGACGTACGTCCGGTCGGCGACGTCGGGGTCGGTCATGATCGTCGCGGGGTTGCTGTTCACGAGCACGACGCGGTAGCCGGCGGCGCGCAGCGCCTTGCAGGCCTGCGTCCCGGAGTAGTCGAACTCCGCCGCCTGACCGATTTGGATCGGTCCGCTGCCCAGGATCAGGATGGTGTGAAGGTCGTCGCGCTTCGGCATGGGAACCCCCCGCAGTCGCGAGAGGATAGCACGCGGCGCGCGCCGCGCCGCGGCGTGCAGGACGCCCTTACGTGGGGTCGCCGGTCGGGGCGGGGCCGTCGGTCGGGACCTCGTCGTCGGGGGCGTCCTCGAGCTCGAGGACGAACGCTTCGTGCCCGACCTCGATCGCGTCCCCGGGCACGAGCCGCCGCTTGCGGCGCGTCTCCACCTCACCGTTGACGCGGACGTCGCCCGCTTGGATCATCCGTTTCGCTTGGCCGCCGGTCTCCGCGAAGCCGGCGAGTTGCAGGGCCGCGCTCAACGGCAGGGTGTCCGACGGCGGCGCGCCGGGTGGGGCTTCGCGGTCGCCGTCGTCGTGGGGGCGCGTCATTCGACCTCGACGAGCTCGGCGGCGGGGTAGGAGCCCAGGTACTTGACGAACGCCGCCTTGCGCATCAACCCTGTCAGGGCCGCCGCGACGTTCGCGTCGCCGACGTGCCCCTCGACGTCGACGTAGAACAGGTAGCTCCACGGCTTGTCGCGCCGCGGACGCGACTCCAGTTTCGTCATGTTCACGTCGTGCTTCGGGAACTCCTCGAGGCACGCGACGAGGTCGCCCGGACGGTGCTTGGTGGCGAGCACCAGACTGGTCTTGTGCGGCCCCTCGCCGCGCGGCGCTTCGTCCGCACCGAGCACGAAGAAGCGCGTGAAGTTGTAGGGCAGGTCCTCGACGTGCGCGTCGAGGACCTCGAGGCCGTAGGCGTCCGCGGCGGCCCGACTGGCGATCGCGGCGCGCGCGCGGCCCGACGCGTCGCCGTTCTCCGACAACAGCTTCGCGGCGCCGGCGGTGTCGAAATCGGTGACCGCTTCGAAGTGGTGCCGGCGGAGGTACCCCTGGCACTGCGCGAGGGCCTGCGGGTGGCTGTACACCCGCTCGACGTCCTCGAAGCGCGTGCCGGGCCGGACGAGGAGGTTGTGGTGCACCCGCACGATCCGTTCCCCGACGACGTGCAGGACCGAGTCGGTCAACAGGTCGTACGTCGCGTTGATCGAGCCGGCGAGGCTGTTCTCGACCGGCAACACCGCGTGGTCGGCGTCGCCCCGCACGGTGGCGTCGAAGGCGCCCTCGAAGGTGTCGAACCCGACGGCGTCCGCGCCGGGGGCCCACTCGAGGGCGGCCTGTTCGCTGAAGGCGCCACGGACGCCCTGGAAGGCGATGCGGGGGGTCGTGCTCATGACCGGAGACGGTAGCACGGTCGCGCCGTCGGGGCCCTGCAGGGGCGGGCCGCACCCGCGCCGACGGTCCCAGGCGCAGCGGCGTGGCACCATGACGGGCGCAGGTACGCCGCCCCACCCGTGCTCCCCCGCGCGCTCGCCGCGCCCCCTGGAGGCCCCATGTTCGATCCCGCCCGCACGAACGCCGCCCATACGAACGCCGCCCGCACGAAGCCCGTCGCCCTGGAGGCGGCCCCCGCCCTCCGGACGCCGCGTCACGTCCTCCGCGTCGCGGTCGCGGCGTTGCTCGGCGTCGCCGCCGCGCTGGCGTCGCTGCCCGCCGCCGCGCAGGCGATCGGCGACGACGCCGAGGCCTTCCTCGCCGCCGCCGACGCCTCCGCGGCGGGCGACGCGTGGGTCGCCGGCGACCTGGACCTGCGCATCGACCGCGCCGGGTCGTTGCTTCGGGCGGTGGAGGTGGAGGGCGCCTTCGACGCCGACGGCGTCGCCCGCGCCGCGGAGCTGTTCGCCGTGGCGAGCGGGTACGGCGACGCGATCCGCGAGCCGATCGCGTCGTACCTGAACGAGAACCTGCCCGGCCTCGCCGGGCAGGGCCCGGTCGGGGTCGGCGTCGTCGACCTCGGCATGGAGGTCGACGTGGCGTTCGGGGCGAGCCTGGACGCGCCCAGCGGCACGCTACGGTTGTCGCGTCCGCAGGTGCCGAGCGACGCGTTCGGGACGCCGGTCGCGACGCTCGGCAACGCCGACGCGCCGGTCACGGTGCGGGTGTTCAGCGACTTTCAGTGCCCGTTCTGCCAGCGCTACGCGCAGCAGGTGATGCCGATGCTCGAGGACGGCGTGCTGGCGGACGGCGACGTGAACTTCGCGTTCCATCACTTCCCGCTGAACTCGATCCACCCGAACGCCACGCCCGCCGCCGCCGCCGCGCAGTGCGTCCGCGACCTGTACGGCGACGCCTTCTGGCCGTACCACGACGCGATCTTCGAGCGGCTGGACGCCTGGGCGCAGCTCGGGGAGCCCGAGCCGTACTTCGTCGACCTGACGACCGAGGTGCCGGCCGTGGTCGAGGCGGCGGGAGGCGCGTCCGACGCGGAGCAGGCGGTCGCGGCGTGCTTGGACGAAGGCGACGCGACGCAGGTCGTGCGCGACGCCACCGACCGCGCCGTGAACCTGGGTCTGCAGGGCACGCCGTCGGTGTTCGTGGGCGGGTACCGCCTGAACGACGTCGCTTCGGTCGAGGGGTACGACCGGCTCGTGCGGCTGGCGACGGCGGTGGCGGAGGTGCGCGAGGAGGACGCCGCGCGCTAGACTCGCGCCGATGAGCGAGTACCCGAGCCTCGTCTGGCACCTCAAGAACACCGCGTTGTTCGAGGACCTGTCGGAGGCGGACCTGAGCCGCTTGGCGGAGATCACGCCGTACCGTTCGTACGCCGCGGGCGACGTGATCTACCGCATGGAGGACCCCGCCGACGCGCTGTACTTCGTGCGCGAAGGCATGGTGAAGGTGTCGGTGTACTTCCCGAACGGCAAGGAGATGATCCTGGGGGTGTTGGGGCAGTACGACGTCTTCGGGGAGTTGTTGTTGCTGCCGAGCGAGCGGCGCCCGAACCAGGCGGAGGCGTTGCGCGACACGCGCCTCATCGTGATGCCGGAGAGCGACTTCCAGACGCTGTTGCGTGAGCAGCCGGACATCGCGCTGAAGTTCATCCAGGTGATGTCGACGCGCCTGTGGCAGGCGCAGCAGTGGCAGGCGGAGGTCGGGGCGTTCGAGGCGCCCCAACGCCTCGCGAACCTGCTGGCGCGCCTCGCGCACGAGTTCGGCGTGGAGGTGGAGCGCGGCGTCGAGATCGACCTGGGGCTCACCCAGCAGGACCTGGCGAAGATGATCGGGGCGACCCGCGAGACCGTCTCGCACGGCCTGACGCGCCTGCTGGAGGTGGGGGCGGTGCGGCGCCGGCGCACCCCCATCGTCGTCGACCGCGAGGTGCTCGACGCGTACCTCGCGTCGGGCGACGACTGAGCGACCGTCGCTCGCGTCCGGTCATGCGGCGTCGGCCGCGGCGCCCTCGGAGGCGCCGTCCGACGGGTCCTCCACCGCGTCCTCGCGGGGGGACGGCTCGGTGAGCCACACCAGCTGGGCGTCCTCGGGCGGCGCGGTGGTGACGTCGCAGAGGACGGTTACGACCCCGTTGCGCACGAGGAACAGCGGCACGTCGCCGTCGCCGCCCTGCGCCGCGAGGCGGTTGGGGGTGCGGCGTTCGGGGAGGGGGCGCGCCTCGAGGGTGGCGCCGCGCTCGACGAGCGCTTCGAGGCGGTCGTAGTCGACGTCGGGACCGAACGCGAGGCGGCCCCGTTGGTCGTCGGACAACCCCTCGCGGGTGCTGCCGTTGCGGGAGGGGGCGAGCTGGAAGACGTGCTGCGAATCGAAGGTGCGGGCGTACTTCAGGGCCGCGAGGGCGTTCGCTTCGTCGTTGCTGGTCAGGGCCAACAGGCGCCCGATGCCGGAGAGGCGGACCTCGTCGTCGCTGCGGTCGGACAGCAGACTGCCGTAGTAGGCGGGGAGGCCCTCGAGGCGGGCGGCGGCGACGTTCGACCAGTTGGTGTCGGCCAGGAGGACCGGGATGCGTCGCTCGTGCAGGTCGCGGGCGATGGTGCGCGCGAGGCGGTTGGCGCCCAGGATCAGGAAGCCCTGCGGGTCGGGTTCCGCGACGCCGACCGCGGTCGCGAACGGTTTCGCGGTGAGGCTGGCGAGCGAGACGGTCCCGACGATCACGAGGAACACGAGGGGGACGAGGGCGTCGGCGCCCTCGACGCCGGCCGCGACGAGCTTCGAGGCGAACAGGGAACTCACGGCGGCCGCGACGATGCCGCGGGGCGCGACCCAGGCGAGGAACGCCTTTTCGTTCCAGGCGAGGGGGCTGCCGACGGTCGACGCCCAGATGGCGGCGGGGCGGACCCCGAAGATCACGGCGAGGAGCAACGCCATGCTGCCGAGCCCGAGCGCGTCGAGGAACGACGCGAGGTCGACGTTGGCGGCGAGGACGATGAACAGGAGGCTGATGAAGAGGACGGTGAGGTCCTCCTTGAAGCTGAGCAGGTCGCGGATGTTCGGGACGCCGCGGTTGGCGATCACCATGCCCATCAGGATCGTCGCGAGCAGGCCCGCTTCGGGGGCGAGGGCGCCGGCGACGGCGAAGGCGGTGAAGACCGCGGCGAGCGCCACGAGGTTCGTGAGGAAGTCGGGCACGAGGCGGCGGCGCAGCAGCCACGCGAGCGCCGCGCCGGAGACGACCCCGACGACGGTGCCCGCCGCGACGAAGCGGAGGAACAACAGCGCGGTCTGGAGCGGCGCCTGGTCGCGGTTTTCGATCAGGAGGAACTCGAAGACGAGGACGGCGACCATCGCGCCGACCGCGTCGATGAGGACGCCCTCCCACTTGAGGACGTTGGCGACGCGGGCCGACGGGCGGACGGTGCGGAGCAGCGGCCCGATGACGGTCGGGCCGGTGACGATGATCAACGCCCCGAACAACAGCGCCAGGGAGGGGGGGAGGTCGACGAGCCACCAGGCGGCGAACGCACCGAGGACCCACGTGACGAGCGCGCCGACGCTGACGAGCCGCAGCACGATGCTGCGGCTCTCGCGCAGGTCGCGGAGGTTCAGCGTCAGGCCGCCCTCGAAGAGGATCAGCCCGACGGCGAGCGAGACGGCGGGGAACAGCAGGTCGTCGCCGATGAACGCGGTGGGGTTCACCCAGCCGAGGAGCGGGCCGACGGTGAAGCCGACGAGGAGCAGCGGCAGGATCGCGGGCAGGCCCACGCGCCAGGCGAACCACTGTGCGAGGGCCCCGAGCGCGACGACGGTCGCGATGGCGAGGCCCGGAGAGGTCGAAAGGAGCCCGGCCATGGCGTCATCATGCCACGTGCGTCCAGCGAGCCCCGTGCTAGCGTTCGGCGTGGAACGCCGATTTCTCGTCACCACCGATCACGGGCAGGTGCTCGTGCGCATCCCCGAAGACCGCGCCGGTCTCGATCCGGACCTGTTGATCCTCGAAGCTCCGACCGCCGACAACGCCGGCGACCTCGAAGCGACCGTCCCGCTGCGCGCCTTCGGCGCGAAGATGGTCGAGCTCGTCGAGGCGCAAGGGGGCGACATGCCGGGCGGCGAACGCATGCGCCGCATGATGGTGCAGGAGAAGGCCGCGTCGGACCTCAACCGCATCGAGCGGTGGGCGCGGACCCGCGCCGAGGCGGACGACGGCACCTGAGGACGGCGGCGCCTGACGACCGCGGCGTGAGGCGCGTCGGTCAGTCGGCGTCCTCGTCGTCCCAGGCGATCTCGCCGAGATCGAGCAGCAGCTCCTTGTAGAGCTGCAGCGCGAACCGCCCGACCGCCTCGCGGGCTTCGTCGCCATGCAGGCCGACCGCGACGCGTTCGTGCGCGACGCGCACGCTGCTGGCGAGGACGCTTTCGAACACCGGCCAGGGACCGTCGAAGGGTGCGTCGTCGGGGGCGACCGCCGCCTCCGCCGCGACTGCGGCGGGCGCAGCGGCGGTCGTGTCGGGGGTCGCGTCGGGCGCGGGGCCGTTGCGTTTGCCGCCGCGGCTGCCGCGGCGTCGACCCTTCTTCGCGGGCGCCGCCGGCGCGTCGTCGTCGGGGGCGTCGGCCGCGTCGAGGGCGGCGAGCGCCTCCTCGGCCGCGCGGCGCTCCGCGGTGCGTTTCGTGCCCCCGTCGCCGCGCCCGAGGACGTCGTCGTCGACGACGACTTCGGCGTGGAAGGTGGGTTCGTGGTCGGGTCCGTCGACGTTCGTGACGAAGCGGGGCTGACGCCCCTCGTTCTGGAGGCGTTCGATGAGGACGCCTTTCGGGTGGGCCATGGACACTCCTTCGTGCATGTCGTGCGGCACCCGCGGGGCGCGTGCCGTCCGACATCCGCGGCGCACGGTAGCACGGTCCGCTTGCGCTAGGATGGCGGCATGACACGCCTGCTGCTGTGCGACGACCACGCGATGTTCCGGCAGGGTCTGCGGAGCATTCTCGAGACCGAAGACGACGTCCGGATCATCGGCGAGGCCGCCACCGGCCGGGAGGCGGTCCGCTACGCCCTGGAGACGCTGCCGGACGTGGTGTTGATGGACATCCAGATGCCGGACCTCGACGGGGTGGCGGCGACGAAGGAGATCCTCTCCGAGGCGCCGGACGTGCACGTCATCATCCTGACGATGTACCGCCAGGACCGCTACGTGTTCGAGGCGATCAAGGCGGGGGCGCGTGGCTACATGCTGAAGGACGCCGACAGCGGGGACCTGGTGGACGCCATTCGCCGCGTGGCGGACGGCGAGACGTTGCTGAACGCGGAGTTGGCGGCCAGCATCCTGGAGGAGTTCCGCACCGCGCAGGAGGTGCCCGAGCATCCCGAACACCGGGTGCGCGAACTCACCGACCGCGAGGAGGAGATCCTGCGGCACCTGGCGCAGGGGGCGACGAATCAGGAGATCGCGACGGCGCTCGACGTGAGCGAGAAGACCGTCCGCAACCGCCTGTCGGAGGTCTTCAGCAAGTTGCGCCTGAACAACCGGACGCAGGCGGCGTTGTACGCGTTGCGGGAGGGCATCGCGACGCTGCAGGACTCCGCGGAGTGAGCGAACGCCGCTTCCGAGCCGGCTGCGGTCGGGAGCGGCGGGGGCCGGCGAGCGAGGCGTCGCTGGCGTACCTGGCGTTGGCCTACCCGGAGTGCCCGACGTGCCCGCACCGCGTCGTGCCCGAGGACGCCGCGCCGTTCTGCGTGTGGCGCGCGACCGACGCGGACGACCCGTGGGCGGCGTTGGCGTCGCTGCGGCCCGAGGACGCCTCGTGAGCGGGACGGGGCCGGCGCCGGTGGACGAGGCGGCGCTGCGCGCGACGTGGCGGACGGTGTGCGAGATCCCCGCCCCGACGGGGGCGGAGGGGGCGCGCGCCGACGCGGTCGAGGCGGCCTTGCGGCGGCTGGGGGTGACGCCGCGCCGCGACCGGGTCGGCAACGTCCTCGCGGAGCTCCCCGGGCGGGGGGCGACGGGCCCGCGAACGGCGTTGGTGGCGCACCTCGACACGGTGTTCGCCGCGGACGTCGACGTCGCGGTGCGATTGAGCGACGACGGGACCTGGGCGGCGCCGGGGATCGGCGACAACGCCGCGAGCGTCGCGGCGCTCCTGCACCTGGCGGGTCGGTCCGTGCGGCGGGAGGGGCCGATGCACCCGCCGCTCCTGCTGGCGTTCACCGTCGCGGAGGAGGGGCTCGGGAACCTGCGGGGCGCGCGCGCCCTCGTGGAGGACGAGGGCGCGCATCTGGACCTGTTCCTCGCGGTGGACGGCCACCTGGGGTCGGTCGTGGATGCCGGCGTGGGGTCGTGGCGGGCGCGTGCGGCGTTCACGGCGAAGGGGGGGCACGCCTGGGGCGACTTTCCGAGCCCGAGCGCGGTGCACGCCCTCGGGGATGCGGTGCACGCGATCACGCGGGTGCCGCTGCCGGACGTGCCGCGCAGCACCGTGAACGTGGGGCAGGTGGTCGGGGGGCGGAGCGTGAACGCGATCGCGGAGACCGCGGAGGCGACGTTCGAGGTGCGCAGTGAAGGGGACGCGGTCCTGCACGGCCTGCGGGCGGAGGTGGAGAAGCGGGTGCGGAGCGTGGCGCGGCGGCACGACGTGGCGCTGGAGTTGACGTCGCTCGGGGACCGTCCGGCGGGCGCGAGCGACGATGGGCGCTGGGCGGCGTTGGCCCTGCGCGTGCTGCGCGAGCGGGGGCTGGAGGCGCGGACCGGGGCGAGCAGCACCGACGCGAACGCGGCGATGGCGGCGGGGATCCCGGCGTTGTGCGTCGGCGTGTACCGCGGGGGGGACGCCCACCGCGAGAGCGAGTGGGCGGACCCGGCGTCGCTCGCGGTGGGGTTGGCGGCGCTCGAGGCGTTGCTCGAGCGGATCGCGAGCGACGCCTGAGCGACGCGTCAGCGGGCGGAGCGGCGGGCGAGCCGTTCGCGGCGCGCCTGGAGGGCGAGCCGGTCGACCCGTTCGTTTTCGGCGTGGCCGTCGTGCCCGCGGGTCCAGCGCCAGTCGACGTGGTGCCGGGCGGTCAGCTCCAGGAGCGCCTCCCACAGGTCGCGGTTCTTCACCGGTTTCTTCGCGGAGGTCGTCCAGCCGTTGCGTTGCCAGGTGTCCAGCCACCCGTCGGTGAACGCCTTCTTGAGGTACTGCGAGTCGGTCACGAGCGTCACGTCGCACGGTTCGGTGAGGGCGGAGAGCGCCTCGACGGCGGCGGTGAGCTCCATGCGGTTGTTGGTGGTGTTCGCTTCGAAGGCGGCGTCCTCGCGGACGTGGTCGGCGTACCGGAGGCGGTAGCCCCACCCGCCGTCCCCGCTCCCGGTGTCGCAGGAGCCGTCGGTCCAGATCGTGACGTGCTTGCGCGGCATGAGGCGAGGCTACCCGTTCCGCGCGGCGGTCCGCCGGGGCGGGCGGCGCGGGCCGGGGTGCGGGCGGCGGGTGCCGGGTTGGGACGGGGTCCGGGCCGGGCCGGGGCGCCCCGGGCTGGACCAAGCCTTGACAAGGCTTGAACAAGGGGCGTACATTGGGTGAACACGCCGCCCGGACGGATCGCCGTTCCGAGCTCCCTCCCCCCGCCCCCCGCGCCCGCACCGACGGAGGTCCCCATGGGACACGGCAAGTTCACCGTCAACGAAGTCGAGGACCGCACGGGCGTGCCCGCCGCGACCCTCCGGCAGTGGGAACGCCGCTACGGCTACCCGTGCCCCGAACGCTCGGGGTCGGGCTACCGCCTCTACAGCGAGGACGACCTGCGCGGCATCGCCGTCATGAAGGACCACATCGACGACGGCGTCCCCGCCAGCCGCGCGGCGGAGCTCGCGCAGCGCCCCACCCCCGACCGCGGCGGCGCCCGACCCACCGACGCCCTGCGCGACGACCTGATCCACGCCCTGCTCGACCTCGACGAGGTCGGAGCGGACCGCGTGCTCGGCGAAGCGTACGCGCTGCACCCCATCGAGACCGTCCTCGTCGACGTGATCGCGCCCACCATGAACGACCTCGGGCGGCGCTGGCACGAGGGCGAGATTCCGACCACCACCGAACACGTCGCCAGCAACTACGTCCACGGCAAACTCCGCGGCCTGCTGGCGTTGACCGGTGCGCACTACGCCAACCCCAAGGTCGTCATCGCCTGCGCCCCGCACGACCACCACGAGCTCGGTGCGCTGATGCTCGCGGTCCTGCTGCGCCGCAGCGGCTACCGCGTCATCTACGTCGGGCCGGACACCCCCACCGACGACCTCGCCGCCCTCGTCCGCGAGCACGGCCCCACCGCCCTCATGGTGTCCGCGTCCACCCGCGACTCGATCCGCGCGCTCGAGGCGGGCAGCGACGCGCTGCGCGGCCTCGCCACGCCCGTCTTCTACGGCGGCGCGGCCTTCAACGCCGACCCCGACGCCGCCGACGCGCTCGGCGGGACCTACCTCTCCGGCAACGTCGTCGACGCCGTCGCGCGCTTCGACGACCTCGTCGCCCCCCGGTCGGCGTCCGCGGACGCCTCCGAGCCCTCGCAGGAGCGTGCCTCGTGACTCGACGCCCGACCCCCTCGCACCCCCCCGACCGCGCCCCCAGCCC
>JAVLCF010000040.1:0-6562 GCA_031581195.1 Trueperaceae bacterium
TCAGGTCGTCCGGATCCTCGATCCCGACGGAGTAACGAATCAACCCCTCGGGGATGCCCATCGCCGCGCGCTCCGCCTCGGTCAGCTCGACGTGCGACCCGGTGCGCGGCGGGGCGACGACCGTCTCGACCGCGCCGAGGTTCGCCGCGCGATGCGCGAAGCGCAGGCGCGGCACGACCCGCTCCACCGCCCCGAACCCGCCGTGCAGATCGAACGACAGCATCCCTCCGAACCCGCCGGGCATCTGCCGGGCGGCGACGGCGTGACCGGGGTGCGACGGCAAGCCGGGGTAGTGCACCTGCGCGACGTTCGGATGCGCCTCCAACCACGTCGCGATCCGCAGGGCCGACGCGTTCTGCCGCTCGACGCGGAGCGCCAGCGTCTTCATGCCCCGCAACAGGTCGTACGCCGCGCCGGGGTGCAGGGCCGCACCGTTGATCTCGCGGTGGTGGTAGATCCGCTCCACCCCATCGCGGGCACCGGCGACGACCCCACCGAGGGCGTCGGCGTGGCCCCCGAGGTACTTCGTGGCGCTGTGCAGCACCAGGTCCGCCCCGAGTTCGAGGGGGCGTTGGTTGACGGGGGTCGCGAAGGTGTTGTCCACCACGACGGTCGCCCCCTGGTCGTGCGCCGCGGCGGCGAGCGCCGCGAGGTCCAACACCTTCGTCGTCGGGTTGGTGGGGGACTCGAGGTAGAGGACGTCGAGGCCATCCCCGATCGCCGCGAGGATCGCGTCGTGATCGAGCGTCTCGCACAACGCGACGTCGACGCCCCAGGCCGGCAGGAACTCGCGGAACACGACGTTCGTCCCGCCGTACGTGTCCTTGACCGACACGACCCGTCGGCCGGGCGCGAGGAGGGTGGACAGCGTGTCGCTGATCGCCGCCATGCCGGTCGCGAAGGCGGTGGCGGCCTCGGCCCCCTCGAGGGCGCGGACCTTGTCCTCGAAGGCGGCGACCGTCGGGTTCGTGTTGCGGCCGTAGATGTGGCCCTCCGCCCGCCCGAGGGCGACGTCGCGCCAGTGGTCGAGGTCGTCGTAGCCGAACGCGACGCTCTTCACGACCGGGACCTGCGTCGCGCCGCCGGTCCAGGGGCCCGCCTCGCCGCTCCAGACCGCGCGGGTCGCGATGCGTGGCGGGGCGTCGGGGCGGGGGGTGGCGTCGTCGGCGCCGGGCGTGCGGGGGTCGTCGTCGCGGGGCATCAGACCTGGATGGTAACGCGCGCCCCGTCGTCGAGCAGGTGGACGGCGTCGGAGAAGCGCAGGACCCGCGAACGGAGGCCCATCGAAATCGTGTGGGTGCGGGCGCCGCCCCCGAAGAACTTGACGCCGCGCAGCAGGTCGCCGTCGGTGATGCCGGTCGCGGCGAACACCATCTGCGATCCGGGCGCGAGGTCCTCGGTGCGGTAGACGCGTGCCGCGTCGACGCCCGCCTGCGCCAGGCGACCGCGTTCGGCGTCGTCGCGGGGCGCGAACCGGCCGAGGATCTCCCCTCCGATGCTGCGCAGCGCGGCGGCGGCGAGCACGCCCTCCGGCGCCCCGCCGGTCCCCATGACCGCGTGGACGTTCGTGCCGCGGACGGCGGCCGCCAACGCGGCGATGACGTCGCCGTCGCCGATGAGCTTCACGCGCGCGCCGGCGTCGCGCACCTCGCGCACGAGCCCTTCGTGGCGGGGGCGGTCGAGCACGACGATCGTCAGGTCGGCCACGGCGCGGCGAAGGCTCGCGGCGATCGCCTGCAGGTTGGCCGCCACCGGCCACGTCAGGTCGACGGCGCCGGCGGCGGGCGGCCCCACGATCAGTTTCTCCATGTAGACGTCGGGGGCGTGCAGCAGCCCCCCGCGTTCCGCGAGGGCGATGACGGCGACGGAGCCGTTCACCATGCGGGCGGTGATGCCGGTCCCCTCGACCGGATCGACCGCGATGTCGACCGGCCAGGCGTCGTCGCCGGCGAGGCCGACCTCCTCCCCGATGTACAGCATGGGGGCGTCGTCGCGCTCCCCTTCGCCGATCACGATGCGCCCGTCGATGGCGAGCTCCCCGAGGATGCGGCGCATCGTTTCGGTGCCGGCGCGATCGACGAGGTCCTCGTCACCCATGCCCGCCACGCGACTGGCGGCGATCGCCGCCTGCTCCGTCACGCGGACGGTATCGAGCACGAGGGCGCGTTCGAGGGCGGTCGGGTCGTGCCCGCCCGGCGCTGCGGAGGTCATGCGTGCGGCTCGGGGGGCGCCCCGTCGTCCGGCGCGTCGTCGGTCTTCGGCGCGCTCGCCCCTTCGTGCCGGGCGAGCAGGACGCGGGCGACGTCGTCCAGCCCGAGGCCCCGTTCGCGCAGGAGCACCGTGAGGTGGAACAGCAGGTCGGCGGCCTCCTCGCGAAGGCCGTCGTCGTCGTGCTCGAGGGCGGCGACGACGCTCTCGCCGGCCTCCTCGACGACCTTCTGCGCGACGTACCCGGGACCGCGCTCGTGGAGCTGCGTGACGTACGACCCCTCGGGAAGCGTCGTGAGGCGGGCGTCGACGACGCGCTGCAGGACGCCGAAGGCGTCGGCGGGCACCGTCGACCCGGTGGCGGCGTCGTGCGCGAGGGGGCGATGGAAACAACTGCGCGCCCCCGTGTGGCAGGCGGGACCGGCGGGCTCCACCTGGTACCTCACCGCGTCCCCGTCGCAATCGAGGGTGACGGTCCGGACCCGCTGGAGGTGCCCGCTGGTGGCGCCCTTGCGCCACAGTTCGCCGCGCGAGCGGCTGTGGTAGTGCGCCTCGCCGGTCGCGAGCGTCGCCTCGAGCGCCTCGCGGTCGGCGTGCGCCAGCATCAGGATCTCGCCGCTCGCGGCGTCCTGCGTGACGACCGTGACGAGCCCGTCCGCACCGAAGGCGACGTCGTCGAGCGTTAGGGTGGAGGCGTCGTCCATGGCGCGAGTCTACCCGTGCGGTCCGGCGGCCCGACCGACGCCGGCCGCGAGCGCCGCGCCGCTCACGCGTCCTCCAGCGTCGCGAGGGCCGCCGCGAGGTCGCGGACGAGGTCGTCCGCCGCCTCGATGCCCACCGAGACGCGCAACAGATCCTCGGGCGTGGGGGTGTCGGGCCCCTCGACGGGGGCGCGGTGCTCGATCAGGCTCTCCACCCCCCCGAGGCTCGTGGCGGGGCGGAACCAACGGGTGGCCGCCGCGACGCGGCGGGCGGCGTCCGCGCCGCCGCGCACCCGGAACGACAGCATCGCGCCGAAGCGGTCCATCTGCGCCGCCGCGACGGCGTGGTTGGGGTGGTCGCTCCGTCCGGGGTAGGCGACCGCGTGGACCGCGGGGTGCCCCGCGAGGAACGTCGCGAGGGTCTCGGCGGTATCCGATGCGGCGCGGACCCGGAGCGCCAGCGTGCGCAGGCCCCGCAACGTCAACCAGGCGTCGAACGGGGAGGGGACCGCCCCCTCGAGCCCCTGCAACGACCGCGCGAAGGCGAACGTGGGGTCGTCCTCGCTGCGCGCCACCACGACGCCGCCCAGCACGTCGGAGTGCCCGGCGAGGTACTTCGTGCTGCTGTGCATCACCACGTCCGCGCCCTCGCGGAAGGGGTCGGCGACGCCGGGCGGGGTCCAGGTGGCGTCCACCGCGAGCCGGGCGCCGGCCCGGTGCGCGAGGTCCACGGCGCCCGCGACGTCGCTGACCTTGAGGCTCGGGTTCGACGGGGTCTCCAGCCACACGAGGGCGACGTCGCCCGCGGCGAGCGCCGCGCCCACCGCGGCGAGGTCGGACGTGTCGACGAACCGCAGCGTCACGCCCCAGCGCTCCGCCTGCGCAAGCAGCAGCCGGCGGATGCCGTGATACATGTCGTCCGGCACGATCGCCACGCCGCCCGGATCGACGCTGCGCAGCAGCGCCGACGCCGCCGCGGACCCCGACGCGAAGGCGGCCGCGGCGGCGTGCAGGCCGGCCGCCGGGTGCAACGCGGCGACGGCCTCCTCGAGCCGCGTTCGCGTCGGGTTGCCGGTGCGGGCGTAGACGTACCCGGCCCGCGCGGAGCCGTCGGGCTCCTGGAGGAACGTGGTGCTGGGGTGGATGGGGGGCGTCACGGCGCCGGTCTCCGGGTCCGCGTCCGCGCCGGCGTGCACCGCCAGCGTCCGCAGGTCCGGCCCACCGTCGCGCGCGTCCCCGCCGCCGCTCACGCGGGGTCTCCGACGTCGTCGAGGCGCACGGGGACGCCGGCCTCCGCCAGAGCGCGCTTGACCTCGGGCACCGTCGTTTCGCCGCGGTGGAAGATGCCGGCCGCCAACGCCGCGTCGGCCTCGCCGACCTCGAGCACCTCGCGCAGGTGCGCCGCGGTCCCCGCGCCCCCCGACGCGACGACGGGGAGGTCGACGGCGCGCGCGACGGCGCGCGTGACCTCGAGGTCGTACCCGGTGGTCATGCCGTCGGCGTCGATGCTGTTGAGGACGATCTCGCCCGCACCGAGCGCCTGGCCGCGTTCGGCCCACGCGATCGCGTCGAGGCCGGTCGCCATCCGGCCGCCGGCGGTGAAGACCTCCCAGCCGCCCTCGGGACGGCGCTTCGCGTCGATCGACAACACGACCGCCTGCGCGCCGTAGTGGTCCGCCGCGCGGCGGATCACCTCGGGGTCGGCGACCGCCCCGGAATTGATCGAGACCTTGTCCGCCCCCGCGCGGAAGAGCGCCTGGACGTCGTCGAGCGTGCGTACGCCTCCGCCGACGGTGAGCGGCATGAAGCAGCGTTCCGCGACCCGGGTCGCGACGTCGAGGATCGAGGCGCGCCCCTCCGCGGTGGCGGTGATGTCGTAGAACACGAGTTCGTCGGCGCCTTGCGCGTCGTACCGCACGGCCATCTCGACCGGGTCGCCGACGTCGCGCAGGCCCCCCTCCTCGGCGCGACCGAACTGCTGGCCTCGCGTGACGCGCCCGTCGTGCACGTCGAGGCAGGGGATGATGCGCTTGGCGAGCATGCCGGACGATACCGCCTCGCCGACCGCGCGCGACGGCGTCAGCGATCGAGGCGGCTCAGGAGCTCCAGGTGGTGCGTGTGCGGTTGGAAGTCGAACGGCTCGACGTGCACCAATCGCCACCCCTGCGCGGTCCAGGCGGCGACGTCGCGCGCCCACGTCGCGACGTCGCAGGCGACGTACAGCACCGTCGCGGCCGGGGAGGCGGTGACCGCGTCGCGCAGGCCCTTCGACGCCCCCGCGCGGGGCGGGTCGAGCAGGACGGTGTCGGCCCCCGCCAGCGAGGCCCGGCGGGCGTCGCCGCGCTCGACGCGGACGCCGGCGAGACCGGCGCGCGCGACGTCGCGTCGCCCGCGCGCCACGAGCTCGTGCGCCACCTCGACCGCGACGACCTCGTCGTAGCGGTCGGCGAGATGCATCGCGCCGACGCCGCTCCCGGCGTACAACTCGACGGCGCGGGCGCCGCCGGGCGCGAGGTCGGCCAGCGCGTCGAACAGCGCGCCGGCCGCCGCCGGGTTGGGTTGCGCGAACGCCGTGGCGCTCACCGACACCTCGACGCGCCCATAGCGTTCACGGAGTTCGCGGGCGCCGGCGAGGCGTTCCTTGCCGCTCCGGAAGCGCCCCCGTGCATCCCGCGGGGCGCGGGCGACGCCCGCGACGCCGGCCCGCACGAGTGCGTGGGCGGGGTCGAGGAGGGCCGAGGCGGGCGCGTCGGCGATCCACGCGACGAGCGCCTCGCCGGCCTCCGTTCCCCGAATGACGACCTCCTCGACGCCGGAGGGGGGCGGGAGCTCCGCGACGGCGTCCCAGGCCGCCCGGACGCTGGGCATGGCGGTCGGGTCGCCGTCGAGCGGCACGATCTCGGTGGCGCCCTCGCGCCGGAAGCCGAGGCGTCCGGCCTGGACGGCGGGCTGCACGACGCTGCGGTAGCCCCACGTTCGGGGGGAGGGCCGAACGTCGGGGACGCCCTCCGGGAGCGCGAGGCCGGCGCGGTGGGCGGCGTCGGCGAGCACGTCGCGCTTCAACCCCAACTGCGCCTCGTACGCGGCGAAGCCGAGATCGAGCCCGGGGTGCCGGGGCGCCTCGACGCGGTCGGGGCTCGGCCGCACCACGCGCGTCACCCGCCCCCGCAGGACGCCGCCCCGCCGCTCGACGTCGGCCTCGACGACCTCGCCGGGCAACGCCCCGCGGAGCAGCACCACCTCCCCCTGCGGGGTGCGCGCGAGGGCGTACCCCCCGTGCACCATGCGTTCGGGTTCGAATCGGTTCGCCACGCGCGCACCCTACCCGCGCCGGGCCTGCCGGCCCGAGGCTGCTATACTCGCGGCATGAATCGCTCGCTGCAGGAGGTCGTCGAACTCGTGGTCTTCGCGCTGGTCGCGGTGATCATCGGGACCGGCGCGGTGTGGTTGAGCGGCTGGGTCCTCGGGCTGCTCGGGACCGTCCTCACGTGGCTCGCGGGGCTCGTGTGGGCGCTGCTGCGCTTCCTGGTGCCGGTCGCGCTCGTCGCCGGCGCGGTGTACCTCCTGGTTCGCTACCTGAACGACCGCAACGGCGCCGACGCGGCCCCCGCGGGCGCGGGGGCGCCCCCGTCGCCGTGGACGATGTCCGCCGA
>JAVLCF010000040.1:6662-16662 GCA_031581195.1 Trueperaceae bacterium
TCGCCCTCCTGATCGGGGGCGTTTCGTGGGCGCAACCCGATCCCTCCGAGGCGCGCGCCAGTTTGGCCCTGGTGCCCGACGGCGACGCGCAGGTGCGGACCGGCGCGTCGCTGTACGCGTTCCACTGCGCGGCCTGCCACGGCGATACCGGCGGCGGCTTCGAGGAGGCCGTGGCGGCGTTCCCCGATTCGCACCAGACGTGCGCGAAGTGCCACCGGCCCGCCAACCCGCGGGTCATGGATTGGTCGCGGATCCGACCGAACAACGCGTTCAGCGTCGGGGAGGGGCCGGCGTTGCTCGGGCCGCACGGTGCGGTCCGGCGGTTCGGGGGCGAAGCGGCGCTCCGCGCCTACGTGGGGGCGACGATGCCGCGTCCGTTTCCAGGTGCGCTCTCCGACGCGGAGTACGACGCCATCGTGGCGTTCCTCCTCGCGGCGGACGCGAACGCGGTGGGGGACGCGGCCGGCGCGCGCTGAACCGGCGACGCCCCCCGAACGACGAAGGACCGAACCCCCGCTACGTGTGGTACCTTATGCACCCCGTGTTCCGTGGGGCGGTGTCCACCCCGGGCTTCGTCGTAGCGCGGAACGCTGGTGGACCTTCCCGCCCACGCGCCGACCCCACGGTCGAGGTGGGGTGACGCCCGGCGGAATCCCTGACGGCGAAAGGAAGTCGCATGAGAAAAGCCTTCACCGGCATCGCGCTCGCGGCCGCACTCCTCTTCGGGAGTGCCTGGGCGCAGAACACGTTCGTGTACCAGACGTTCGGGGGCATCGACACGCTCGATCCCGCGCAGGCGTACGACACGGCGTCCAGCGTCGCGATCGAGAACATCTACGAGACCCTCTACGACTACGTCGGCGAAAGCGTCACGGAGTTCCAGGGCTCGCTCGCCACGGATTGGTCCGCCAACGACGCCGGCGACCAGTACACCTTCACGCTTCGTGAAGGCGTCACCTTCCACAGCGGCAACGACTTCACCTGCGCCGACGTGGAGTACACCGTCGAGCGCATGCTCGTGCACAACCCCAGCGACGGCGGCGTGTGGTTCCTCGCCGAGTCGTTCCTCGGGGCGCAGGGCAACGCCGACGCCGTCCTCGGTGACGACGCCAGCGACGCCGACTACGCCGACTTCTTCGCGCGCATCGACGACGCCGCGGAGTGCATCGACGAGAACACGATCCAGTTCACCCTCGACGCGCCCGACCCCACCTTCTTCGTGAAGATGATGTCGGACGTCGCCCGCATCGTCGACCGCGACTTCGCGATCGACAACGGCCTCTGGGACGGCACCGAGGCGACCTGGCGCGACTGGATCGGCGTCAACCTGCGCGAGTACCACCTGCACGACGCCGCCAGCGGCACCGGCGCCTACCAGCTGGTCGACTGGGACGGCGAACAGCTCGTCGCCGAGCGCTACGACGGCTACTGGGGCGACACGCCCGCCGTCCAGGACGTCGTCGTCCAGACCGTCGACGAGCAGTCCACCCGCCTCCTCGCCATCCAGGCGGGCGACGCGAGCCGCGTGCAGGTCGGCGACCGCGCCACGCTCGAGCAGCTCCGTGGCGCCGAGGGCGTGACGATCCACGAGGAGCCCAACTGGCTCTCCACCACGGTCGGCATGGTGTTCTTCAACAGCGACATCAACACCGACAACAACCCCGACGTCGGGAGCGGCCAGCTGGACGGCGACGGCATCCCCGCCAACTTCTTCGACGACGCGAACATGCGCAAGTGCTTCGCGTACAACTTCGACCAGCAGGCGTTCATCGACCAGGTCCTCCAGGGCCAGGGTCAGGCGCTGACCATGGGCCTGCCGCCCTCCTTCCTCGGCTACCGCGACGACCTCCCGACCTACGACCTGGACTACGCCGCCGCCGAAGAGGCCTGCCAGGCCGCGCACGGCGGGGCCGTGTGGGAGAACGGGTTCGAGTTCACCGCCACCTACAACGCGGGCAACACCACCCGCCAGGCGGCGTTGAACATCATCAAGGACAACATCGAGTTCATGAACCCGGGCTTCCGCATGAACGTCCGCGAGCTCGCGTGGCCCGACTACCTCGCCTACACCGACGAGGGCAAGGGCACCATGTTCGCGCTCGGCTGGGCGCCGTCCTACGCCGACTCGGACTACTTCCTGCACCCCTTCTATCACTCCGAGGGCTTCTACGCCGGCCGGACCGGCATCGACAACCCCGAGCTGGACGCGCTCATCGACGCCGCCCGGGAGACCGTCGACGCCGAGGAACGCGAGGACCTCTACGAGCAGGTCGGTCAGATCGCCTACGACGAGATGCCGATGCTGCCCTACCCCTCGCCCAACGAGTTCATCGTCACGCGCGACAACGTGCAGGGCGTCTACCTGAACCCCATGTACGGCGGCCAGTTCCTCTGGAAGGACATCGTCCTCGACTGAGGACCGCCACGTGATTCGGGGGGGAGGCGCTCGCCTCCCCCCCGAACCCACGAAGGGGCACTTCATTGTTCGCCTACATCGTTCGACGGCTCCTATTTATTCCGTTCGTATTCGTCGGCGTCACCGTGATGATCGTGCTGCTCATGCAGCTCCTGTCGCCCGCCCAGCGGGCGGCGGCGTTCGTCTCGAGCGACGCGCAACTCAAGAATCTCGATGCGATCATCGAGCAGTACGGCCTGGACGAACCGTTCCACGTGCAGTACGCCTCGTGGGTGGGGGAGGCCCTCTCCGGCAACCTGGGTTTCTCGACCGCCTCGAGTGAGCCGGTGGCGACCACCATCCGCAAGCGCCTCCCCGCCAGCGCGGAACTGGCGTTGGTGAGCCTGATTCCGGTCATCGGGCTGGGCATCTGGCTGGGGACGCTGGCGGCCTTGAATCGCGACAAGGCGATCGACCAGATCACCCGCCTCGGCGCGATCGTGGGCTGGTCGCTTCCGAACTTCGTGCTCGGCATCTGGTTGCTCGTGCTGTTCTACGGCGGTCTGGGCGACGTCCTGCGCGAGTTCGCCGGCGGGGCCTTCCGCCTCGAACCGGGGCGCGTGTCGACCGAGGTCGCCATCCAGATCGCCAACGGGACCTTCCCCATCCGCACGAACTTCCTGCTGATCGACTCGGTGCTGGCCGGCCGTCCGGACGTGTTCTGGGATGCGCTGCGCCACCTGGTGTTGCCCGTCATCACGCTTGCGGCGACGTCGTCGGCGTTGATCATGCGCGTGATGCGCTCGAGCCTGCTCGAGACGCTGTCGCAGGACTACGTCCGGACCGCCCGCGCGAAGGGGCTGCGCGACAGCGTCGTGCACTTCAAGCACGCCCGCCGCAACGCCCTGATCCCGGTCATCACCCTCGCGGGCTTCACGCTGATCTTCCTGTTGAACGGGGTCGTCATCACCGAAACCGTCTTCAACTACCCCGGCCTCGGTCGCTGGTTCGCGTCCGCCGCCGTCGCCCTCGACTACCCCGCCATCATGGGCTTCACCGTCCTGACCGCCTTCATCGTGGTGGTCGGCAACCTCCTCGTCGACGTCCTGTACGCGATCGTCGATCCCCGAATCCGGTACGGCTGATGGCGCGCGAAGAGACGCCCGTCGCCCTCTCGAAGGCGCCGGCCGGCGACGTCCGGGCCCCCACGCGCTGGTGGAAGAGCAAGGCCGCGAAGCGGTTTCGGCGCAACCCGCTGGCGATCACCGGCGCGATCCTCGTCGCGGCGTTCGCCGTCGTGGCGTTGTTCGCGCCGCAGTTGAGCGAACCGGGGCGCACCTGCCTGCGCGACCTCGGAGCGACCGCCGCCACCATGGGGAACATCGACGACCCCACGAAGGGCCTGTTCTGGCGCTCGATCTTCGCGTCGCCCGAGGCGTGCTACACCATGCCGCGCGCCAGCTACTCACCGATCCCCGAAGCGCCGTCGGAGGCGTTCCCGCTGGGCACCACCAGCAACGGCTACGACATCGCCTACGGGCTGGTGTGGGGCGCCCGCACGGCCTTCCAGATCGGCCTGATCATCGTCGGCATCAGCATCGTGCTCGGCCTCCTCGTCGGGGGCCTCGCCGGCTTCTTCGGAGGGTGGGTCGACGAGGTCCTGATGCGCTTCACCGACGTCGTCATCGCCTTCCCCAGCCTGGTGTTGGCGATCGTGATCGTGACGATCCTCGGGCAGACCCTGACGAACGTGATCGTGGCGATCTCGCTGGTGTCGTGGCCGAACTACGCCCGCGTCATCCGCGGGGAGATCCTGAAGCTCAAGACCCTCGACTACGTCGAAAGCGCGCGTGCGCTCGGCGGGCGGGGCCTGCGCATCTTCTCGCGCCACATCTTCCCGAACACCCTCGCGCCCCTCGTCGTGGTCGCCAGCCTCGACATGGGCTCCGTCGTCCTCACCGCCGCCGCATTGTCGTTCCTCGGTCTCGGGCCCCCCATCGGGTACGCCGACTGGGGCCAGATGGTGAACTTCGCGCGGAACTGGATCCTCGGGCCGCCCGGCGACCCGCTGGCGTACTGGTTCACGTCGGTCTACCCCGGTATGGCGATCCTCGTGTTCGTGCTCGGGTGGAACCTGTTGGGCGACGCGCTTCGCGACGCGTTGGATCCACGCGACGCCTGAGTCGCGTTCGCGACCCCCTGCACGTCGTCACGTCCGCCGGCCCTCGGGCCGGCGGACGTGCGTGAGGCGGCGGGGACCGGGGTGCGTTGCGGCGTCGCGGTAGCATGCCGTCGTGACGCGCCGCCCTGCCCTCCCCCGCCTCCTGGCGGCGGCCCTGCTGGCCGCCACGACGCTCACGGGCTGCCTCGGGCGCGACGACGCCCTCGCACCGCTCGTCGCGATCCGGGAACCCAAGAGCGGAACGACCCGTACGACCGAGGACCTCCGCATCGTCGGGTACGTCATGGACGACGAAGGGGTCGCGGCGCTGGAGGTGGACGGCACCGACCTGCTTTCGTTCGACGTGTACGCCGCGGAACGCGGCAAACGCTTCGTCGAGTTCGTCTTCACGATCCCCGACCTGGACGAGGGCGAGACGACCACCCGCATCGTGGCGCGCGACGTGTCGGGCCGCAGCTCGACGCTGCTGCACACCCTCCGCATCGACGTCACGCCCCCGACCCTGGAGATCGTGGGGCGCGAGGGCCTGGACGACGGGGGGACGCGCGTCGAGGGGGTGGCCCGCGACGACGTCGCGGTGACCGCCATCCGCGCGGGGGACGTCCCCCTCGCCTTCGCGCCCGCCGCGGAGCACCGCTTCGCCGTCGACCTTCCCGAGGGCGGCGCGACCCTCACGGTGGAGGACGGGGCGGGGAACGTCACCACCCGGAGCGTGGAGTGAGCGACGGCGCGACCGACGCGCCGGGCCCGACCCTGCCGTACGCCGCCCGCGACGTCCTCGAGGGCGGCGCGCTCGACGCCGTCGCGGTCGAGGGGGCGCACGGCAACGGCGAGCTCACGCGGGTGTTCGACGCGCTCGGCATCGCCGGACCGTTCCGGCGCACGTCGCCGTGGGAGCTCGAGGACCCCCGCGGCCGCCACCTGGTGCACGCCGGCGGGTACGCCGCCCTCCCGTTCGGGGAGGGCCCCCCGGCGCTGGTGGAGGCCGCCCGCGCCTACCTAGCGGGGTTCCGGACGCCCGCCTTCGCGCAGCAGGCGGCGTCGGAGGCGCGCGCGGCGTTGGCGGCGAACCTGGTCGCGCTCCTGGCGCACGGCGCGCCCCGCCACGCCGACGACCGCGTCCTGTTCTCCAACTCCGGGGCGGAAGCGATCGAGATCGCCCTGAAGCTCCTGCGCGCGTCGAAGCCCGACGCCCCCTGGATCCTGACGTTCCGCGGGGGCTACCACGGGAAGACGATGGGGGCGCTGTCCATCACGCCGACCGAGGAGTACCAGGCGGCCTTCCGTCCGCTCCTTCCCGGCGTCCGGACCCTGCCCTACGGCGATCTCGACGCCGTCGAACGCGAACTGATGGTGGTGGGCGCCGACCAGGTCGCGGGCCTCGTCGTCGAACCGGTGCAGGGCGAGGGGGGCGTCGTGACGCCCCCGGACGGGTTCCTCGCCGGGCTGCAGGACCTGCGGGAGCGCTACGGGCTGCGTATCGTCGCCGACGAAATCCAGACCGGATTGGGGCGGACCGGGCACTGGTTCGCCAGCGTCGCCGCCGGCCTCGATCCCGACGTCGTGACCCTCGCGAAACCGCTGTCGGGGGGCCTCGTGCCGATCGGCGCGACGATCGCGCGGCCCGACCTGATGCAGGCGATGCTGCCCGGGTTCTCGTCGCGCCGCCACTCGAGCACCTTCGCGGGGAACGGCCTGGCGATGGCGGTCGCCCTGAGCGCCTTGGAGACGCTGGTGGAGGGACGCTACGACCTGCGGGCCCGCGAGGCGGGCGCGCGCGGCCGCGCGCGTCTGCAGGCGCTCGCCGAGCGCCGTCCCGGCCTGGTCCGGGAGGTCCGCAGTGCCGGCCTCCTCCACGCGCTGGTCCTGCACGACCCCGTCGCGCCGGGCCTGCTGGGGGGACGCCCGGCGTTGGCGCGGCTGTTGGCCAGCGGGTTGGGCGTCCGGAGCCTGCACCTCGCGGGCGTGCACGCCATCGTGAGTCTCGCCGCGAGTGGCGTGGTGCGGCTGACGCCGGCGTTGGACATGCCCGAGGCGCTGCAAGCGACGTTGTGGGACCGGGTCGACGCCTTCGCGGATGCGCACCCTCAGGCGTGGCGGTTGGCGGCGTCGGCGGGGCCGGCCCGCCTCGCGCGCCTCGCGCGGATCGCGACGCGGGGAGGACCCCGATCCCGCTGACGACCCGCCGCCGCTTCGCCGTCCGGCCGAACCGCGGGGTCTCCGGTTCGCCGACCCGCGTTTGACGCATACGAACGACCCTGCTACGGTTATGTATGCAACAGTCGATGACGCAGGGCGCCAAGGTGCGCGCGGAGGTCTGGGACGCGGTCGACCGCCGAAGCCAAGACCTCGTCGCCCTCAGCCACCGCATCCATGCACATCCGGAGATCCGTTTCGAAGAGCACCGAGCGTCAGCGTGGCTGACGGACGCGCTCGAGCGCGAGGGCTTCGAGGTGCAACGACCGGCGGGCGGTTTGGAGACCGCCTTCGTCGCACGAAAGCGCGGCGGAGGCGGGGACGGCCCCACGGTCGCCATCCTGTGTGAATACGACGCACTCGAGGGACTCGGTCACGCCTGCGGTCATAACGTCATCGCAACCATCGGGCTGGGTGGGGGCCTTGCGCTCGGCGCATCGATGGACCAGCTGCCGGGTGAACTTCGCGTCATCGGGTGCCCCGGAGAAGAGGGGGGCGGCGGGAAGGCGTACCTCGTGGAGGCCGGCGTCTTCGACGACGTCGATGCCGCGATGATGATTCACCCGCTCGCCGAAGACCGGCAGGGGGGCCCGTCCCTCGCTCGCGTTGGTTGGGACGTGACGTTTACCGGGGAACCTGCGCACGCCGCCATGGCGCCCCACCTCGGCGTGAATGCGTTGGACGCGGTCCGCTTGGCCTTCTCGGGCCTCGACGCCATGCGTCAGCAGGTGACGTCCGACGTGCGTCTTCACGGCATCGTGCGCGAGGGGGGCGACGCCGCCAACATCATCCCCGAGCGGGCGTCGATGCGCCTGCTCGTTCGCTGCGCCGATCGCGGCTACCTGTTCGACTCGCTCGTCCCTCGTGCCCGGAACGTGCTCGAGGGCGCAGCCCTGATGACCGGGTGCGACGTCGAGGTGAACGAGATCGGTCCGGCGTACGAGAACATGATCCCCAACCGGGCCCTCGCGGAACGCTACGCCGAGCACGCCCGGTCGCTCGGACGATCCCCCGCCGCCATTGATGCCGACGACTACGGCGGCTCCACCGACATGGGCAACGTCTCGCAGCGCCTCCCGGCGCTCCACGCCTACATCGCCATCGACGATGAAGCGAAGCCGCACACGGCCCCGTTCGAGATCGCGGCCGCTTCCCCTCGCGGGGACGCAGCCGTCGTCGACGGTGCGAAGTTGCTGGCGGCCCTGGCCGCCGACGTCCTCACCGATCCCGACCTTCTTGCCCGGGCACGCGCGGAACGCGCGTCCACCTGACCCTCCGGGGTACGCGCCGGGCCCGCCCGGCTTCGTCACGTACCTGCGCGCGTTCGGCGTCGCTGCTCACGCGCGTCCGTCCCGAGTCGAATCCCTTCGAGGAGGTTCCATGCGCATCCTGTACAAGCTGGCTACGGTCCTGGTGGCCGCGGGGCTCGTCACCGCGGCCTTCGCCCAAGACGACCGTCTCGACGTCGCCTTCGAGGGCGGCGCGGTCACGCTCGACCCGCATGCGAGGTCCGAGACGACGACGTTCGCTTGGCAGCACCACATCTTCGATACGTTGACCCGCCGAGCGCCCGATGGCGCGATTCTTCCGTGGGTGCTGACCGACTGGGAGAACGTCGAACCGACGGTCTGGCGGATGAGCGTCCGCGAAGGCATGACGTTCCACGATGGGACGCCGGTGACCGCGGAGGACGTCGCCTACTCGCTCACGCGAGCCGCGACCGCGCCCGAGTCCGAGATGAAGACGTACGTCGGTGGCGTGACGACCGCGACCGCGATCGACGACGGCACCGTGGAGGTCGAAACCGCGCAAGCCGACCCGGCGCTACCGATCAATCTGTCCAACATCGCGCTCCTGCCCAAGGACGCCGTCGAAGCGAACGGCATGCAGGCGTTCCTGGAGAACCCCATCGGAAGCGGTCCGTACACGTTCGTCGACTGGCAGCAGGACGAACGTCTCGAGCTCGTTGCATACGACGACTACTGGGGTGACGTGCCGGAGTACCGCGAGGTGCTCCTGCGAAACATTCCCAGCGGCTCCGCGCGAGTCGCCGCGCTCCTGTCGGGCGAGGTCGACATCGCGCAGAAGATCCTTCCGCAGGACTTCGCGCGGGTCGAGCGCGATCCGAACGCCTACGTCACGCAGGCTGCCAGCATCCGCACGATCTACCTGACGATGGACTACTGGCGAACCGAATCGCCGGGGCTGCCGGACGGGATCGAGAACCCGTTCCTCGATCCGCGCGTGCGCCTCGCCGTGTGGCACGCGATCGACAACGAAGGGATCGTCGAAGCCGTCATGGGAGGCGCCGCCACGGTCGCCGAACAGTTCCCCCCGCCCGCCATCGAGTTCCACGACCCGGACGCGGAGCGACCCGCCTACGACCCGGAGCGCGCGCGCGAACTGCTGGCCGAAGCGGGCTACGAAGACGGCTTCCGGTTGATCCTGGACTCCCCCAACGACCGATACCTGAACGACGAGTTCGTCGCCGAAGCGATCGCCGGCATGTTGAGCGAGGTCGGCATCGATACCGACGTGCGTGCCCAAACCCGAACCGTGTTCTTCCCGTCGCTGAACGAGGGGGCGTTCACGATGTACATGGCGGGCTGGGGCTGGACCGCGCCTTACCCGACGCTGCCGGGCTTCATGCGGACGCGGGACATGGAGGCGGGTCACGGTACCTTCAACCGTCCGAGGTACTCCAGCGACTCGATCGACGAGGCGTTCATTCGCGGCGATCTCGCCGTGTTCGACGACGACGAGCGCATCGCCAACGCCCGCGCGATCCTGGATGAGGCGATCTACGAAGACGTCGCGTACATCCCGCTCTACTACGAGAACACCATCGCCGGCGTCCGCAGCGGAATCGAGTTCGAGTCGCGTCCGGACGAGGTGATGTACGCGTTCGAAGCGAAACGTGACGACTGACCCCACCCCCATCGTCTCGACGACCGTCCGGTCGGCTCCCTGGGGAGCCGACCGGTGACGGTCTTCGTCGCTCGACGCGTCCTGCAGGGCGTGCTGTCGATGTGGGTGCTCACGAGCCTGATCTTCGGTCTCATCTATTTCGTCGGCGATCCGGTCGAGCTCCTCACCTCGGAAAGCGTCATGACGGGCGACGAGGTGGAGGCGCTCCGAACCTCTTTGGGGCTCGACCGTCCCTTGGCGGCGCAGTACGGTCTCTTTTACGTCAATCTCCTCCAAGGCGACCTCGGCGTGTCGTACTA
>JAVLCF010000041.1 GCA_031581195.1 Trueperaceae bacterium
CGTTCGCAACGCGTTCGCACGGGGTCCCGGCGTCGCGCGACGGGGGTGCGGGGGTGGGGGAGACCACGACGAAGGGCCCGCACGCAGCGGGCCCTTCGCTTCGTCCTGCGCCCGAGGGGCGCGGGGCGTCGTGGCTTACTCGTACGGCTGGACGACGATCTCGCCGTCGATGATCGCCTGCCGGATGCCCTCGAGCTGGTCGACGGTCGCGTCGGGGATGAGCGGCGCGTTGTATTCGTCGAGCGCCCAGCCGACGCCGTCTTCGGCGAGGCCGAGGATCTGCGTGCCGGCGGTGAACGTCCCGGCGGCGGTGTCGTACGCGCCGTTCGCCGACGCGGTATCGACGCGCTTGAGCATGCTGGTCAGCCCGTGGTTCAGGGTCGCCGGGTCGTCGTCGGTGTCGCCGGCCGGGTTCTGGTTGCTGTCGACCCCGATGAAGAACAGCGGGTGGGCGTCGCCGTCGCACTGCTCGGCGTAGGCGTCGGAGACCGGCACGTCGCGCAGCGGCGTGGTGCGCGGCTCACCGTCCGGCACGAAGCACTTCTCCTCGTTCACGAACTCGATGACGCCGTTCCCCGACGCCCCGGCGGCGGCGTAGACGATGTCCGCCCCTTGGGCGCGCTGCACCGACGCGAGCTCCTTCGCGCGGGCGGGGTCGTTCCACGCCGCCGGCGTGGTCCCGACGTAGTTGCTGATGATCTCGCACTCCGGGCAGGCGGCGGAGACGCCCTGCTGGTAGCCGGTGTCGAAGTTGCGGATGAGCGGGATGTCCATGCCTCCGACGAAGCCGACCGTGCCGGTCCGCGTCATCAGCCCGGCCAGGTAGCCCACCAGGAAGCTGCCCTCGTGCTCCTTGAACAGCACGCTGCGGACGTTGTCCGCCTCGACGACCGCGTCGATGAGGACGTAGTTCGTGAAGGGGAACTCCTGCGACACCGAGGCGATCGAGTCCGCCTGGTTGAAGCCGGGCGCGACGATCAGTTCCGCGCCCTGCTCGGAGATGCTGCGCAGGCCCTGCGCGGAGGTCTCCGGCGTGCCCTCGAACTCGAGGAGTTCGATCTCCAGGCCGTCGGCCTCGAGGTCGGCGATGGCCGCCTCCATGCCGTTGAAGGTACCTTCGTTGAACGAACCGTCGAACTTCCCGCCGGCGTCGTACACGATGCCGAACACGTAGTCCTGGGCGCCGGCGGCACCGAGAACCAGGGCGAGGGCGAGGGGGAGCAGTCTACGCATGCGAACCTCCGAGAGGGGGAGCTTCGGGCCGAAGCCCGGAGGGCGTGTACCCACGACCGGACTATAGCAACCGCCGCGGTCGCCCTGACGGAATCATGACGTCCGCCGCGCCGCGCAGCGGCTGCTACGATGCGCGCCGTGAGCGACGCGCATCCCCCCTCGACCGACGACGCCCCCCGCGCGGTCCACGCGCGCGCCGCCGACCTCCGCCGCCGCATCGAGGCGGCCAATCACGCGTACTTCGTCGAGGACGCGCCGATCCTGAGCGACGCGGCGTACGACGCGCTCGTGCGGGAGCTGCAGGCGCTCGAGGACGCGCACCCGGAGCTGCGCAGCGAGACGTCCCCCACCCAACGCGTCGGCGCGGAACCGTCCGGCGACCTGCGGACCCTGACGCACGGCGTGCCGCTCTACTCGCTCGACAACGCCTTCGAGGACGCCGAGCTCGACGCCTTCGCCGAGCGCATCCACCGCACCCTCGGCAGCGACGACGTCCTGACCTACGCGTGCGAACTCAAGATCGACGGCCTGTCGGTCAACCTCCGCTACGAGGGGGGCGAGCTGGCGTGGGCCGCGACGCGCGGCAACGGCCGGGAGGGGGAGGAGATCACCCCGAACGCCCGGACCATTCCCTCGATCCCCACGCACCTCGACGGCGTGCCCGACGTCCTCGAGGTGCGGGGCGAGATCTACCTCGCCAAGGACGTCTTCGCGCGCATCAACGCCGCGCGCGAGGAGGCGGGCGAAGCGCCGTTCCGCAACCCCCGCAACGCCGCCGCCGGCACCGTCCGTCAGCTCGACGCGAGCGTCGCGCGGCGGCGGAACCTGCAGGCGTTCTTCTACGGCGTCGGGAGGCCGGAGAACCTGCCGGTCGGCAGCCAAGCGGAGCTGCTGGATTGGTTGGAGGCGAAGGGGTTCCCCGTCAACCCCGACCGCGCGACCGTCCGGGGGCTGGACGGCGCGCGCGACGTCATCCTTCGCTGGACCGACGCCCGCAGCGACCTGCCCTACGACGCCGACGGCGTCGTGATCAAGGTGAACGACCTGACGCTGCAGCGCGAGCTCGGCACCACGAGTCGCGCGCCGCGCTGGGCGATCGCCTGGAAGTTCCCCGCCGAAGAAAAACGCACGACCCTCCGCGCCATCACGGTGCAGGTGGGGCGGACCGGCAAGATCACGCCCGTCGCGGAGCTCGACCCGCGCATGCTGGAGGGGACCGAGGTCACCCGCGCCACCCTGCACAACCCCGGCTTCGTGCACGACCTCGACCTCCGCGTTGGGGACACCGTCGTCGTCCACAAGTCGGGCGGCGTCATCCCCGAGGTGCTGCGGGTGGTGGGGGAGGCCCGCCCCGACGACGCGGCGCCCTGGGTCACGCCGGAGCGGTGTCCCGCCTGCGACGCGGCGCTGATCGAGGACGGCGCCAACCTCCGCTGCATCAACCCCGACTGTCCCGCCCAGCGCCAGGAACGCCTCCAACACTACGCGTCGCGCAAGGCGCTGGACGTCGAGGGGCTCGGCGAACGCAGCGTCGCGCAGTTCCTCGACGCCGGCCTGGTGCGCTCGATCCCCGACCTGTACGACCTCGACGCCGAAGCCCTGACCGACCTCGAGGGGTGGGGCGCGACGTCGGCCGCGAACCTCGTCGCGGAACTCGATCGCGCCCGCACCCCCGACCTCGCGGCGTTCCTCGTCGGGCTCGGCCTGCCGCAGGTGGGGCCCGCGACCGCCGACGCGCTCGCGCGGCGCTTCCGGACCCTCGACGCGATCCTCGCCGCCGACCTCGCGGACCTCGAGGCGGTGCCCGACGTCGGCGAAGCGACCGCCCGCATGGTGCGCGACGCGCTCGACGCCGACGCGATGCGCGCCACCCTCGACGGCCTTCGAGCGCGCGGCGTGTGGCCGGAGGCGCGCAGCGACGCCGGCACGAGCGACGCGCTCGACGGTCTGACGTTCGTGCTGACGGGGTCCCTGTCGCGCCCGCGCGACGAGGTCAAGGACCGCCTGGAGGCGGCCGGCGCCCGCGTGACGGGGTCGGTCAGCAAGAAGACCGACTACGTCGTCGCCGGGGAGGACCCCGGCAGCAAGGCCGACAAGGCCGCGTCGTTGGGGGTCCCGGTCCTCGACGAAGCGGGGCTGGTGGCGTTGTTGGACGAGCGCGGCGTCGAGGACACCGCCGACGCCTGACGCCTCAGAACAGGATCTCGTCCCAATCGAGCTCGTCGAGGGGACGGAAGACGTCGGCGTACTCGAGCAGGATGCCGGCGGACTGGTTGCGGAACATCGCCACCTCCACCTGCTTCCCGCGGCCCTTGATCGCTTCGACGAGTTCGACGTAGTCGCCGTCGCCGGACACGATGACGGTCTCGTCGTACGCGTCCTGGTACGCCAACGCGAGCGACTCGACGGCGATCGAGACGTCGATGCCCTTCTCGACGAGCGAGCCGTCGCTGCGGCGGTGCAGCCGCCCCAAGCGGACGGTGACGTAGGGGATGCGGCGCAGGCTCTCGAAGAAGCGGGCCTGCCCGTCGCGCAGGTCGCCGTCGTAGTCGTCGGTCAACGGGGCGTTGTAGTAGTAGCAGCGGATCAGGTAGCGGTCGCCGCGCAACTGATCGATGAGCGCACCGAGGTTGACGCGGGTGTTGGAGAGGTTCTCCCGCATGCCGTTGTAGAGATTGCTGCCGTCGATGAAGATCGCGAGTCGTCGGGCCATGCGCACCTCGCCCCCGGTCGGGGTTCACGAAAATAGCGTTCGTCCCGTGCGGAACGTTCGCAGCATACAAGGTTCGCGCGCCCCGCGCGAGACGGCGGCGCGAACCCCTTCCCCGGCGGGGCGTTGCTACGCTGGGGGCATGCCCGCGAAGACGCACGTCGAATCGTTCGACCTCGACCACACGAAGGTCCGCGCCCCCTACGTCCGGCTCGCCGGCCGCAAGGCCACCCCGCACGGCGACGCCATCAGCAAGTGGGACCTGCGGCTGGTGCAACCCAACCGCCAGGAGATCGCGCCCGCCCCGCTGCACACGATCGAGCACCTCCTCGCCGGGTACCTGCGCGACGCCCTGGAGGGCCACGACGCCGACGTGATCGACTGCAGTCCGATGGGCTGCCGGACGGGGTTCTACCTGACGTTGATCGGCGAGCCGGACGAGGACGCCGTCCGCCGCGCGTTCGTCGCGGCGATGGAGGACGTCGCGACGCACGACGGCCCCATCCCCGGGTGCGCGCCGGAACGCTGCGGCAACTGGCGCGACCACTCCCTGCACGGTGCGAACGCCTGGGCGCGGGAGATCCTCGACGCCGGCGTCATCGTGCAGGAGACCGTCCCGCTGCCCTGACCCGCCGGCCGGGGCGGCCCCGGCACAGGACTCTCATGAACGGGCGTGGCATCCTGCCGTCATGGACCCCGCTCCGCTCATCTTGATCATCGAGGACGAGAAGGAGATCGCAAAGTTCATCGACCTCGAGTTGCGCGCCGAAGGGTACGCCACGGAGGTCGCGTACGACGGCGTGACCGGCCTCAGTGCGTTCCGGGAGCAGGCGCCCGACCTCATCGTGCTGGACCTGATGTTGCCGGTCCTGGACGGCATCGAGGTCGCGCACCGCATCCGCAAGACCAGCAACGTCCCGATCGTCATCCTGACCGCCAAGGACCGGGTCGACGAGAAGGTCGCGGGCCTCGACGCCGGCGCCGACGACTACCTCGTCAAGCCGTTCAGCATCGAGGAGCTCCTCGCCCGCGTCCGCGCGCACCTGCGGCGCGTCAGCCCCAGCGTCACGGGCGAGGTCCGCGTCGCCGACCTGGTGATGAACCTCGATGGGCGCGAAGCGTTCCGCGACGGGCGCCGCATCGACCTGTCCGCCAAGGAGTTCGAGCTGCTCGAGACGTTCGCGCGGTCGCCCGGCAAGGTGTTCAGCCGCTTCGAGATCGAGGACGCGGTGTGGCCCGAGTACACCGGCGGCAGCAACGTCGTCGACGTGTACGTCGGGTACCTGCGCCGCAAGCTGGAGGCGGAGGGGGAACGCCGCCTGATCCACACCGTGCGCGGCGTCGGCTACGTCCTCCGCGACGAATGACGCGCCTCGCGCGGAGGGACGCGTGACGCTTCGCGTCCGCCTCACGCTGTTCTATGCGGCGTTCTTCCTGTTCGTCGGGTCGCTCGTCGCCGCCAGCGTGTACGTCCTGACCGAACGCAGCCTCACGTACGCCCTCGAGGAGCGCGCCGGGCAGGCGCTCGAGGACCTGTCGCGCGGCGCGGTGCTCGAGGGCCTCCGGCGGCTGCCGGGGGACGCCTACTACGAAGTGATCGTGCTCGGGCAGGGCGACCGACTGCCGGCCGAGCCGGCCGGCGTCCGCGAGGGCGTCCCGTACGTCGAGCCGCGCCTGTTGCGCCCCAACCCGACCGACGACAGCCTCGTCGAGGGCCTCGACGACGCGACGCTCGCGCGCCTCCTGGCGACCGGCGAGACCGCGGGAACCGTCGTCCTCCCCGGCGGGGAGCGCCTCCAGGTGCTGGGCGACGTCGGGACGCTCGCCTTCCCCTCGCGCGGCGTGACGCTCTCCGCCGCGGTGTTCGTCGGGCTGCAGGCCGACGACCTACGATCGAACCTGCGGCACCTGGCGCGGCACCTCGTCACGATCCTCGGGGTCGCGACGGTCGTGTTCGCGCTCGGGGTGTACGCCCTCTCGCGGCGGGTGCTGCTGCCCCTCGAGCGGGTCACGCGGACCGCGGCCGGCGTGACCGGCCGGGACCTGTCGCAACGCGTGCCCGAACCGCGGACGCGCGACGAGGTGCACGACCTCGCCGTCACCCTCAACGGCATGCTCGACCGCCTTCAGGAGTCGTTCGAGACGCAGCGGCGCTTCACCGCCGACGCCAGCCACGAACTCCGCACGCCGGTCACCGCGATCGCGGGGCACGCGCACTACCTGCTGCGGCGCAGCGACCCGACCGACGTGCAGCGCGAGAGCCTCGAGGTGATCCGCAGCGAAGCGGACCGCATGGGCAAGTTGGTCGGCGACCTGCTCGAGCTCGCCCGCGCCGACGCCGGTTTCGCGCTCCGGCGCGAACCCCTGAACCTCGTCGACGTCCTCGACACCGCGCGGGAGGCCGTCCCCCCGGAGGGCGGCGACGCCCGCGTCGAGGTGCACGCCACCACCCCCGTCGTCGAGGTCGACGGCGACCCCGCCCGCCTGCAGCAGGTGGTCCTCAACCTCGTGCAGAACGCCGTGAACGCCGGCGCGACGCACGTCCACGTGACGGTCGAGCGCGACGGCGACGACGTCCGCCTCGAGGTGGCCGACGACGGCCCCGGCATCCCCGAGGAGGCGCTCCCCCACCTGTTCGACCGCTTCTACCGGGTCGACGGGGCCCGCAGCGGCCGCGGCAACGGCGCGGGGTTGGGGCTCGCGATCGTGCGCTGGATCGTGCAGCAGCACGGGGGCCGGGTCGACGTCGATTCCCGTCCGGGGGAGGGCACCCGCTTCACCGTGGTGCTGCCCGCCGCCGACGGCCGCGACGACCCGGCCGAGGACGGTGGCGCGCCGAGCGAGGCCTAACGCTCGACGTCGGCCCCGACGCGGCGCCCGGCCGACACGGCGCGGCGCCCACTCGGGTACGCTCTGCGCATGACGCCCGTCTTGTTCCTCGCCCTCGCCCTCCTTGCCGGCGGCATCGCGCTCGCCGTGCAGGGGGTGCAGTCCGAACGCGGTCCCCTGCGTAGCCTCGGGGTCGTCGTCACCCTCCTCGGTCTCGTCACCGCCGGCCTCAGCCAAGCGTTCGTCGTCATTCCCGCCGGGAACGTCGGCGTGGTCTTCAACGTCTTCGGCGGCGTACAGGACGACGAACTGAACGAAGGGTTCCACATCGTCCTCCCGGTCCTGCAGCAGGTCACGATCTACGACGTCCGCCAGCAGGAGTTCACGCTCGCGCAATCGACCGGCGACCAGGTCACCGCCCGCAGCAGCGAAGGCCTCGAGATCAACGTCGACGCGACCATCATCTACCAGGTCGCTCCGACCGAAGCGGCCCGCCTCCACCAGGACATCGGCCCCAGCTACGAAACGGTCCGCGTCCGCCCGGAGGTCCGCAGCCAAATCCGCGACGCGATCGGCGAGTACGCCGCCGCGGAGCTGATCAGCACCCTGCGGACCGAACTGCAGCAGAACGTCGAGACAAGCCTCCGCGAGGCGCTCGACGGCGACAACGTCCGCATCCGCTCGGTCCTGCTGCGCGACATCCGCATCCCGACGACCATCACCACCGCCATCGAGGAGAAACAGGCGGCGGAACAACAGGTGGAGGTCGAGGAGAACCGGCGTCGTCAGGCGGAGATCTCCGCCCAACGCCGCGTCATCGAGGCGGAGGGCGAGCGCGACGCCGCCATCGCCCGCGCCGAAGGGGAATCCGAAGCGTTGCGCCTGCGCGGCGAAGCGATCCGCGAGAACCCCGAAATCATCGATCTCGAGGTCGCGCAGCGCCTGGCGCCCGGCATCGAGACGATCCTGCTGCCGAGCGACAACAACTTCCTGCTCGACCTGCGGAGCCTCAACCAGGGGCGCGGCGCGACCTCCCCGACCGATTCGGTGGTGCCGCTGCCCTGAGCGGCGCGCGACCGCCCCACCCCCGTATCACCCCGTCCGCCCGGCCTCGGCCGGGCGGACGTCGTTCGGGCCGGCTCCGCGGGCGGCGCGCAGGTGGGCGGTAGACTCCCGCCGTGCCGCGCGCCCTCGACGTCCTCCTGCCGCTCCCCCTCGCGCCACTCCGCTGGCTCGCGCCGTACGGGTCCGACGCGCAGGGCGTCGGGCGCCGCGTCGTCGTGCCGTGGCAGCACGGCGTCCGCGTCGGGGTCGTCGTGGGGGAGGACGACGCGACCGACGCGCAGGCGTTGGAGCTGCGCGAAGCGATCGCGGACCTCGACGACGGCCCCCCGATCCCGCCCGCGACCGTCGCGTGGCTGCTCGCGGAGGCCGAGCGGACCCTCGCCCCACCCGGCGTGGTGCTGGCCGGTCTTCACCACCCCGGCCTGGCGGCGGTGCTCTCGCACCGCGTGCGCCTCCTCGATCCCGCCGGCGGGCCGAGCGGTGCGTGGCGCGACGCGCAGGACGTCCCGGCCGCCGACCTCGACGAACGACGTGAGCAGGGCCTCCTCGAGGAGGTCCTCGCCCCGCACGTGCCCACCCGCCGCGTCCTGCGGCCGGTCGAGCCGCCCCCACCCGGCCTCGAGGACGCCCTGACGCCGAAGCAACGGACCGCCCTCGATGGCCTCCGCGCGGCGGGGCAGGTCGACAGCGGCGCGGCCCTCGCGCGGGCCGCCGGCGTCGGCGACGCCGTCGTCCGCGCCCTCGTCCGGCACGGCGCCTCCGCGTACGCCGAGGCGCCCGCCGAACCGGAGGCGCCGACCCCGCCCGCGCCGGCCCCCTGGCCCGACGACGCGCGCACGGCCCCCGACGCCCCGGGCGACCCCCCCACCGCGGCGGACCTCCGGTTCGTGCAGGGAGGTACCTTCGCGGCGCGCCTCGCGGCGTTGCTTCCGACGCTCCGCGCCGACCTCGCCGCCGGCCGAACGCCGCTCGTGCTGGCCCCCGAACGTCGCGCGGCGGAGGACGCCGCCGCCTGGCTCGCGAACGACGTGCCCGTCCTCCCCGGGCCCCCCGGGGGCGACGCCCCCCGGAGGCGGGCCTGGGACGCCACCGTCGCGGACGGCGCGGCGCGCGTGCTGGTGGGCACCTACCCGCTGCTCGCCGCACCGCTCGTGAACCCCGCCCGCGTCGTGCTCCTCGACGCCGAGGCGGAGGCCTACAAGGTCCGCAACGGAGCCCGCCCCTGGATTCCGCACGCCGCGCGCGCTTGGGCGGACGCGCACGGCGTTCCCCTCACCGTGGCGGACGTCGTGCTCGGCCCCGAAGCGGCGGCGCTCGCGCCGGACCGCGGGGCGCGCGTCCGGACGCTGGCGCGCCCCCCGGTCCGGTGGGCGCTCGCGGATCTCGCCGGGAGCCGCACGTGGCCGCTCGGGGCCGACGCGATCGGCGTCCTGAAGCAGGTCCGCGACCGCGAACGCCAAGCGCTCGTGCTCGTCCCGCGCCGCGGCTTCAGCGCGGCGCTCGGGTGCCGCGACTGCGGGGCGGCGGTCATGTGCCCCAACTGCGATCTGGCGTTGCGGTGGCACGCCCGCGACGCGCGCCTCCGCTGCCACCAGTGCGGGCACGAGGCGGCCCCGCCCTCCACCTGCCCGAGCTGCGGGGGGCCCGACCTCGAAGCGCAACGCGCCGCCGGCAGCGAATGGGTGCTGCGCGCCATCGGCGAGATGGTGCCCGACCTGCCCCGGTACCGCTACGACGGCGACGTCCGCGACGACCTCGCACCGCTCCAGGCCGGCGCGCCGGGCGTGCTGGTCGGCACGACGGCGTTGCTCCGCCTCCCGCCCCTCCCCGTCCTCTCGCTGTTGCTCGTGACGCAGATCGACGGCGCCCTCCACGCCGACGACTTCCGCGCCGAACTGCGGGTCCTGCGCCTCCTCGCCGCCTTCTCCGGCGCGGCCGGCCGCCGCGCTCCGCTCGGCGTCATCCAAACCTTCGCGCCGGCGCACCCCGTCCTCCGCGCCGTCGCGGCGGGGCCCGACGGGGCCGACGCCTGGCAGCGGTTCCTCGACGACGTCGACGCGCGCCGCGAACGGTTCGGCTACCCGCCGTACGGGCGCATGGCGCGCCTGCAGGCCAGCGCCCGCCGGGAGGCGGACGCCTGGGCGGCGCTCGGTGAGGTCGTCGCCCGCCTCGAGACGGCCGGCGCGACGGCGGAGGAGATCCTCGGGCCGGCCCCCGCCCCCGTCCCCCGCGTCCGCGGTCGGTCGCTCGTGCACCTGCTGCTGCGCACCCCCGACGCCGCGCGCCGCAACGCGCTGCTGCGCGCCGCGCTGCAGGAGACGCCGCGCGGCGTGACGCTGCGCGTCGACGTCGACCCGCGCGACGTGGGCGAGGTGCTCGAGTGACGTCGCGACGCCCCCTCGCGCCGCCCGAGCGGCTAGAGTCACGGGGAGACGCATGCTGAACAACAAACGCGCCCGCTACGACTACGATCTGTTGGACCGCTTCGAGGCCGGCCTGCGCCTGACCGGCAGCGAGGTGAAGGCGTTGCGGCAGGGGGGCGGCAGCCTCGCCGAAGCGTTCGTGCGGGTGCAGGACCACGAACTGTGGTTGGAGGGCGTCACGATCCCGATTTACGAGCAGGCGAGCTACAACAATCACGAGCCGACGCGACCCCGCAAGATCCTGCTGAAGCGGTCCGAGATCGCCGAGGTCGAAAAGGGGCTCGAGCGGAGGGGCCTGACGTGCGTTCCGACGAAGCTGTACTTCAAGGACGGCTGGGCGAAGGTCGAGATCGCCCTGGCGCGGGGGCGCAAGAAGCACGACAAACGCCGCGCCGAAGCGGAGAAGGACGCCAAGAAGCAGGTGCGGCGCTACCTGGAGGGCGAATGAGGCGGCGTCGCGCTCCGCGCGCCGTCCTCGTCCTCGCCCTCGCGCTAGCGGGGCTGGGCGCCGCGCAGACGTTGCGGATCGACGGGCGCGACCTCGGGCCGGTCCGCAGCGACCTGCTCGAGGGCAGCGCCTACGCGGCGCTGCCCCGCGTCGCCGACGCGTTCGGCGTCGATCCGGTCGTCGACCCCGAGACCGCCGTCGTGACGATCGCGAGGGGGGGCCGCGTCGTGCGCCTCGACGTCGTCCCGGTCGGCACGAACCCCGCCCGAGCGGGCGCGTTGCGCCTCGACGGGGCCGCGTTCGCGGACCAGGCTGCGGTCGATGACGCCGACGCGACGTACGTCCCGGTCGCCGCCCTCGCGCGGGCGCTCGGGGGCAGCGTCGGCTACGTCGCGGAGGCCGACGCCGTCGTCGTCGTCACGCCCCGCCCGACGGTGCAGGACGTGACGCTCGAGACGACCGCGCAGGGCGAGGCGCTGCGCGTGGCGTTCGACGGACCGGTCGCGGTACGGCGGGTGCCCGCCGACGTCGGGGACGCCGCCGCGTGGCGGATCCCGCGCGCCGGCATGCCGACCGCACGTTCGGAGGGGGGCGCGCTCCTGACGCGGGTCGGGGTGTACCCGGAGGACGGCGACGTGCGCATTCGCCTCGACGCCGAAGGCGTGCTCGTCGACGCCGTCGTGGTGCGCACCGCGGCGGGGGGCAGCGACGTCGTGATCCGCGCGCGGCCGGACCCGTCCACCTTCCGGCCTCGCGGGGACGGCCCGCCCAGCGTCGCGCTGCACGCCGCGTCGTCCCCCGAACCGCGCGAGGTGCGCGCGGCGTTGCTCGATCTCGCTCGCCGCGTCCAGGAGGCGCTCGGGCCGTCGGACGGCAACCCGGTCGACGACGGCGACGAAGGCGTCGTCGCGGCGACGCTCGTCCGGACCGGGGCGGCGGAGGCGCCGCCCGCCGAGGTGCTGCGCGCGGCGGCGACGAGCGACGTCTACCTCCGCCTGCACGCCGCGGACGTCCCCGCCGGCGAGGTCCGCCTTTGGGCGCTGGGGGAGGTGACGGACGCCGCCGCCGTGGAGCTCGCGATCCGCCGCAACGCCGCACGGGCCCTCGAGGATGCCGGCGACGACGACGGGGACGCCGCGGGCCGGACCGACGCGTTGCGGCGCGAGATCCTTCTCGGCCTCGTCCCCGACGTCGAGCTGGGGCAGGACGCGGCGGAGCGGCTGGCGGACGCCCTGTTCGACGCCGGTGGGTACCGCGCCGGCGACGTGCAGCGCGCCCCCCTCGCGAGCCTCGCGCCGGCGGCGGGCCGCGGGGTGCTGGTGGAGGTCGCCGCGGACGCCCTCCGCGACGACGCGGCCCGTACCGACCTGGCGGCCGCCCTCGCGACCGCCCTCCGGACGGTGCTGCAGCGGTGACGCCCGACGATCCCCGGCGGACGCCGACCGGCGTGGATCTGGGGTCGCCGTGGCTGCTGGTGGGGGTCCTTGCGCTCGGGGCGGCGGCGACGTTCGCGTGGCGCGCGACGCCCCCCGCGCCCCCCCCACCCCCCGTCGTGACGATCGAGGACGGCACCCCCGACGCGGCGCCGCCGCGGGAGGTGACGCTGTACGTCGTCGAGGCGGACGTCGCGCGGCCGGTGGTGCGGGCGGTCCCGTGGCGGGACGAACCCGGCACCGACCTGGAGGCCACGCTGGCGGCGCTCCGGAGCCTCCTGGTGCGCGAGGGGACGTGGCCGCGCGCGATTCCGGCCCCCCGCGTCTACCGGGTCGAGGGGGCGGACGGCGTCACGGCGGTCCTGGACCTCCCCGCCGCCGACGCGGCGCTCGACGTCGCGGACGAACGTACGATCCTCGCGTCCGTCGAGCGGACGCTGCTGGAGGCGGGGGTGGACGCGGTCGCCTACCTGCGCGGCGGAGCGCCGGTCGACGCGTGGTTGGGGCGCATCGCCACCCCCGCCGCGCTCGACGCGCGCCGGTGAGGGCGCGCTCGTTGCCGGGTCAGGGGTACATGCGCGTCAGCATGCGGGGGAACGGCACGACGTCGCGGAGGTGGTGCGCGCCGGTGAACCAGGCGAGGACCCGCTCAAGGCCCATCCCGAACCCGCTGTGCGGGACGGAGCCGTGCCGGCGCAGGTCGAGGTACCACGCGAACGCCTCGGCGGGGAGGCCGTGCTCCGCGATGCGGCGTTCGAGGAGCGCCAGGTCGTGGATGCGTTGCGACCCCCCGATGATCTCGCCGTACCCCTCGGGCGCGATGAGGTCGGCGTTCTTCACCCGCGTCGGGTCGTCCTCGTAGGGCTCCATGTAGAACGCCTTCGTGTGCGCGGGCCACGCCTCGACGAACACCGGTCGGTCGGACAGGTTCCCGAGCACCGTTTCGTGCGGCGCGCCGAGGTCGTCCCCCCAGGTGAGGGCGTGCCCGGCGTCGGCGAGGGTCGCGAGCGCCTCGTCGTACGTCAGGCGCAGGAACCCGCCCGACGCGGTCGCTTCGAGGGGGGCGACGTCGCGCTGCAGCAGGTCCAGTTCGGCGCGGCGTTCCTCGAGGACGCGCCCCGCGAGGTAGGCGACGAACGCCTCCTGGAGGGCGACGTTGCCCTCGTGATCGAGCCACGCGACCTCCGGCTCCACCATCCAGAACTCCAGCAGGTGGCGGCGGGTCTTGCTCTTCTCCGCGCGGAAGGTCGGACCGAACGTGTAGACCGCTCCGAACGCCAGCGCGCCGGCCTCGGCGTACAGTTGGCCGGACTGCGACAGGTAGGCGGCGTCCTCGCCGAACAGGTCGATCTCGAACAGGTTCGTCGTGCCCTCCACGGCGGTCGGCATGAAGAACGGCGCGTCGAAGCGCAGGAAGCCGCGCTCGTGAAAGAAATCGTGGATGGCGCGCTCCACCGTGTCGCGAATGCGGAGGATCGCGAACGGCGTGCGGTGCCGGAGGTGCAGGTGACGGCGTTCGGAGAGGAAGTCGACCCCGTGCTCCTTGGGCGTGATGGGGTAGCTCCCCCCGGGGGCGACGCGCGTGACGGCGTCGGCGTTCAGCTCCACGCCGGACGGCGCGCGGGGGTCGTCTTTGACGGTACCGGTCACGACGACGGCGGCCTCCTGGTCGAGGTCGCGGACGGCGTCGAACGCCGCGTCGCCGACCCCGTCCTTCGTGACGACCGCCTGCACGAAGCCGGACCCGTCGCGGAGTTGCAGGAAGGCGATCTTTCCGCTGCTGCGCAGGCCGGTCAGCCACCCCCGGAGGAGGACGGCTTCGCCGACGCGGTCGGGGAGGTCGGCGATGCGGGCGAGGCGCGGGTCGTCGGAGTCGGGCAGGGCCGGGCGGTCGCTCATGCGGCGGAGTCTACCGTCCCGCCCCCGGGCCGGCGGCGTCCCCGTCGCCGTCGCCAGCGTGGGGTCCGTTGCCGTCGCCCGGGTCGGGGTCGGCCGCGTCGGCGCGGAGCGTGATGGCGGAGCGCAGGCCCTCCGCCGCGCCGCACGCCTCGACGCCGGGGAGGACGTGCGACGCCCACCGCTCGACGACGTCGGGGTCGCCGCTCGCGACGACCCGGGGGTGCCCGACCGCCTCGAGCATGGCGACGTCGCCGGGACTGTCGCCGATCGCCATGACGTGGGCGGGATCGATCTCGAGTTTCGACGTGAGTTTGCGGACGGCGCTGCCCTTGTCGATCGCCCCGCGCGTGAGGCTCACGAAGAACGTGCCGGGCAGCGCCGGGCTGGTCGCCGGGTGGGCGTGCACCCCGTCGACGCCGACCGCCATCGCTTCGTCGTAGCGTTCGGGCGGCACGACCCACTGCGCGCGCACGACCGGTTCGTTCGCCGCGACGTCGAGCAGGTCGCGCTTGAGGGCGGTCACGCCGATCATCGTGGCGTGCGCCTCGCTGATCTCGGTCTTGCGTTCGACGTACAACGTGTCGGGCGTGTAGAGCTCGAGGACCAGCCCGAGGTCGCGGGCGGCCTTCACGAGGGCGCGGACCTGGTCCTCCTTGAGGGCGGACACCTGCAGGGTGTCGCCGTCGAGGTAGGTGATCTGCGCCCCGTTCTGGAAGATGTGGGGCGTGTCGGGGTCGACGCGCCGAGCGACCTTCGCGGCGATCCCGAAGCCCGGGCGGCCGGTGCAGATCGCCAGGCGGACGCCGGCCTCCCGGGCGGCGTCCGCCGCCTCGAGGATGCACGCCTCGACCCGGCCCGACGCCCCGATGAGGGTGCCGTCGAGGTCGAGCACGACGAGCGGAATCACGCTTCGGCCTCGTCCGCGCCGCCCGCATCGTCCGGGCCGCCCCCGTCGTTCGCGCCGTCCGGGGGCGGCGCGACGCGGAGGTGCAGTTCCTGGAGTTGGGCGGCGTCGATCGGGGCGGGGGCGCCCGTCAACGGGTCGCCCCCGCGGACGTTCTTCGGGAACGCGATCACGTCCCGCAGGCTGTTGGCGCCGGCGAGGATCATCACGAGGCGGTCGAGGCCCCAGGCGATCCCGCCGTGGGGGGGCGCACCGTACGCGAGGGCGTCGAGGAAGAAGCCGAAGCGGGCGCGGGCCTCCTCGGCGTCGAACCCGAGCGCGCGGAACATCCGTTCCTGCGTCGCCAGGTCGTGAATGCGCAGCGACCCACCCCCGACCTCGAAGCCGTTGAGGACCAGGTCGTACGCGTCGGCGTGGACCGACGCGGGGTCGGTCTCGAGGCGCGGCAGGTCGTCGCTCCGCGGTCGCGTGAACGGGTGGTGCATGTACGTCGACGCGCCGGTCTCGGGATCGATCTCCAGGAGCGGGAAGTCGGTGATCCAGGCGGGGGCGAGGCCGGCGTCGTCGGGCACGAGGTCGAACCGGTCGCGCAGCTCGAGGCGGACGGCGCCCAACGCCTCGTGGGCGCGCGTCCCGACGTCGGCGACGAGCAGCCACAGGTCGCCGTCCGCGTCGGTGCCCTCCAGCAGGGCGGCGGTCTCGTGCTCGAGGAACTTCGCGATCGGGCCCTTGAAGGCGTCCCCGTCGCGACGCAGCCAGGCCATCGCCTTCGCGCCGTGACGCTGGGCGTGCGCCTCGAGCGCGTCGAGGTCCTTACGGCTCAGGGCCTCCGCGTGGGCCTGGGGGACGCGCAGGCCGGCGACGTGCCCGCCGGCGTCGAGCGGTGCGGCGAATCCACGGAAGCCGGTCCCGGCGAAGGCGTCGTCGAGGGTCGCGAGTTCCAGCCCGAAGCGGAGGTCGGGCTTGTCGCTCCCGAAGCGCGCGAGCGCGTCGGCGTAGGGGAGACGGGGGAACGGGCGGGGAAGCGCCTGGCCGGTGCTGGCCTGCACGACGTGCGCCATGAGACGTTCGTTCAGGTCGAGGACGTCGCCTACGTCCACGAACGACATCTCCAGGTCGAGTTGCGTGAAGTCCGGTTGCCGGTCGGCGCGGAGGTCCTCGTCGCGGAAGCAACGCGCGATCTGGAAGTACCGGTCGGTGCCGCCCGCCATCAACAACTGCTTGAACAACTGCGGCGATTGCGGGAGGGCGTAGAAGGCGCCCGGGTGGGTGCGGGACGGCACGACGTAGTCGCGGGCGCCCTCCGGCGTCGAGAGCGTCAACAGCGGCGTCTCGACGGAGACGAACCCCTCGTCGTCCAGGAAATCCCAGATCGCCTTGATGACGCGGTGGCGGAGCCGCAGCGGCGCCATCGCGTCGGGCCGGCGCAGGTCGAGGTAGCGGTACTGCATGCGCAGCTCCTCCGACGTCTGCGCGGCGGCGTCGCCTGCGACCGGAATGGGCGGCGTGCGCGCCTCGGTGAGGACGTCGAGGCGGGTCGCGACGACCTCCACCGCGCCGGTCGGTCCGTCGCCGCGCTGGTCCTCGGGGCGGGCGCGGACGGCGCCCTCGACCTCGACGATCCACTCGCCGCGGACGTCGTCGGCGGCGGCGAACGCGTCGGCTGCGGACGGCTCGACGAGGACCTGCACGACGCCGTCGCGGTCGCGGAGGTCGAGGAAGATCAGGCCGCCGAGGTCGCGGCGGCGGTGGACCCACCCCTGCAGGATGACGGTCGATCCGGCGTGCTCGGCGCGCAGCGCGCCGCACATCAGCGTCCGCTTCATGAGGGGGCCTCCAGGACCGCGGCGGACATCGCCGCTTCGGGGATTTCGCGTTGCTCGCCGCTGGCGAGGTGCTTCAGCGTCCAGACGCCGGCCTCGCGCTCCCGCGCGCCGCGCAACGCGGCGTAGCGGGCGCCGGCGCGGTCGGCGTCGCGCAGCCCCTTGCCGGGCTTGCGTTCGGCGTAGGCGTGCTCGACGTGCACGTCCGTCCGGAGGCGCCGCGCGAGAGCCGCCGCTTCGGGGACGGCGGCGGCGTCCATCGGGACGAGGAACACCGCGGGACCGGCGTCGGGGGCCGGCGTTCGGCCGGCCTCCTCGAGCGCGTCGAGGACGCGTTCGACCCCGAGCGCCCAGCCGATGCCGGGGGTGGGGGGCCCACCGAGCGAGGCGACGAGGCCGTCGTAGCGCCCGCCGCCGGCGAGGGCGGACTGCGCTCCGATGCCCTCGGCGTGGATCTCGAAGGCGGTCCGGCGGTAGTAGTCGAGGCCGCGCACCAGGCTCGGGGCGAACGTGAAGGCGATGCCCCAGTCGCGGAGGTACGCCGCGACCCCGTCGAGGTGGGCGCGGGCGGCGTCCCCGAGGCGGTCGAGGGGCGTTTGAAGGGTCGCGACGAGCCGCTGGTCGCCGGCGTCCTTGCTGTCGAGGACCCGCATGGGGTTCAGGCGGAGGCGTTCGCGGCTCGTTTCGCTCAGTTCGTGGGCGTGGGGTTCGAGCGCGTCGCGGAGGTACGCGTTGTAGGCCTCGCGGTCCTCGGGGTCGCCGACGCTGCCGAGCGCGACGACGAGATCGCGGAGGCCGAGGGCGTGCAGGAGGTCGTGCAGGAGCGCGATCGCTTCGGCGTCCACGAGCGGGCCGGGCGCCCCGAGCAGTTCGCAGTTGATCTGGTGGAACTGCCGGAAGCGTCCCCGCTGGACGTTCTCGGCGCGGAAGGCGGGCCCGAAACTCCACAGCTTCACCGGCGTCGGGCGGGTGTGCATGCCGTGCTCGACGTACGCGCGGAGCACGCCGGCGGTGAACTCGGGGCGGAGCGTGAGGCTCCGTCCGCCGCGGTCCTCGAAGCGGTACATCTCCTTCTGCACGACGAGGTCGGCGGACTCGCCGACGGACTTGTCGAAGATCTCGCTGTACTCGAAGATCGGGGGGGCGATCTCCCGCACGCCGGCGCGTCCGAGGACGGTTTCGGTCACGGACCGCAACCGTCGCCAGGCCGGAGTGGATTCGGGGAGAACGTCGTACGTGCCCTTCACGGCGCGACTCCGCATAGAGGGTGAGCATACACGCCCAGGGCGCCGCGCGGCACCCCCGGACGGGCGACGCCCGCGGGGGCGCGGGCGTGCCACGCTGACGGCGTGAACCCCGACGCAGCGCCCCCGCCCTGGACCCTGACCGGTCGCGCGTACGCCGTGCCGGTGCGGGCGGCGTTCCCGGCGGGCGCCCCCATCGACGCCGGCATGGGGGGCCCGGCGGGGCGGTTCGTCGGCGGGCCGGGCGTCGTGCTGGCGGTGCGCTACGCCACCTCCGACGTCGGTCCGTACGACGAGCTGGCGTCCCTCCCGGGTCGCGTCCGGTTCGGGGCTTCCGCGACGTTCGCGTCGGTCGCTCGGATCGTCGTCTCGACGCCGGAGAGCGTCGCGGCGGGGCGTGCGCACTGGGCCCTCCCGAAGGCGCTCGCGACGTTCACGTGGCGCGAGCGTGCGGATGGCGAACGCCTCGAGGTGTGCACGCCGGACGGCGTGCCGCTCTTCGCGGCGACGTTCGCGGCGTTCGGTCCGTCCCTCCCGGTCGCGGTCGGGGGGCCGTTCGGACGGATCGCGCAACCGGCGCCCGACGGGCTTCGCGTCACCCCGGTCGCGGGGTGGGGGTGGGCGCGGCCGGCGCGCGTGCGCGACGTCGGCGTGGGCGACGCGGCGTTCGAGGGCGTCCGTCGCCCGTGGGGTCCGGCGTTCGCCCTGTCGCGCGTCCACCTGCGCTTCGGGGCGCCCGAGCGGCGCGCGGTCGCGACGGAGGGGGCGGGCTGAGCGCGCGCGGCGTCAATCCAGGTCGAGGGGGAGGGCGTTGCTGGGGACGCCGTCCACGATCACGCATACGAAGCCGGAGGCGGGGATCGCGGAGGGGGAGAGGACGATGCGGGTGGTCGTCCAGGTCGTCGGCGTGACGTCGCGGCCGCCGGCGCATTCGGCGTTCGCGCCGACCACGACGCGGTCGCTGGAGGCGCCCGCTCCGGTCAGGTAGCGGCCTTGGAGAACGACGTCGGTCTCGGCGTCCGTCGTGGCGTCCTCGGGCGCGTCCGTGGGGGGGTCCGTGGGGACCTGCACGCTGACGAGGGTGGGGCGGACCCCCATGGCGCCGGGGTCGGCGGGGAGGCACCCGGCGAGCAGGAGGGCGGCGGTCGCGGCGAGGAGCGCGAGGCCGGCGTAGGGGGCGGACGCGGTTCCGCCGACGTTCGTCATGCCGCAAGGGTACGCGCGGTCCCGGGTGCCGTCAACGGCAGCGGTACCGGCGGGTCGGCGGAGGAGGGCGCGCGCGGCGCGCGCGGGAACGGTAGCCTACGCGGCGTGAGTCACTTCTTCGCCTACCTGTCGCG
>JAVLCF010000042.1:0-15059 GCA_031581195.1 Trueperaceae bacterium
GGACGGGGCGCCCCCGACCCTGCTCGAGGACGGCCCCTGGCGGCTCCGAACCCCCCGACCGGGGGACCGCATCCGCCTCCCCGGCGGGACGCGCACCGTGCGCGACGTGCTGCGCGACGCCGGTATCCCTCGCGAAGCGCGGGATGCCGTCCGGGTCCTGGCGCGCGGCGACCGGGTCGGGTGGATCGACGGCGTCGCCATCGCCGAGGGGCACGACCCCGACGCCGTCGATCCCGACCGCGCGTTCATGCGTCGCGCGCTGGCGCTCGCCAAGGCGGCCGCCGCGGCGGGGGAGACGCCCGTCGGGGCGGTCGTGGTTCGCGACGGCGTCGTGCTGGGGGAGGGCCGCAACGCGCGGGAGGCGGACGCCGACCCGACCGGTCACGCCGAACTCGTCGCGATGCGCGCCGCGGCACGCCGCGACGGCGACTGGCGCTTGGCCGGCGCGACGCTGTACGTCACGCTCGAACCGTGCCCCATGTGCGCCGGCGCGGCGCTGGAGACGCACCTCGCCCGCGTCGTGTACGGCGCGCCCAACCCCCGCGACGGGGCGTTCGGCAGCGTCGTCGACCTGAGCGCCGGGGCGTTCAAACGCGTGCCGGAGGTCCGGGGCGGCGTCCTCGCGCGCGAGGCCGCCGCCCCGCTCGCGCCGTTCTTCGCCGCACGCCGGCGGTAGCGTCGGCCCCGCCGGCGCGAACGGGGTCCCGCCGGCCGCGCGGGTATGATCCCCCGGAATGAACATCCGCAACTTCTCGATCATCGCGCACGTGGATCACGGCAAGTCCACGCTCGCCGACCGCATCCTCGAGCTCACGCAGAGCGTCGACGAACGCGAGCGGCGCGACCAGATGCTCGACACCCTCGAGCTCGAGCGCGAGCGCGGCATCACCATCAAGGCGACCGCCATGCGGATCTACTACACCGCCGAGGACGGCGAGACGTACCTGTTCAACCTCATCGACACGCCCGGGCACGTCGACTTCAACTACGAAGTCAGCCGCGCCCTCCGCGCGTGCGAGGGGGTCCTGCTCGTCATCGACGCCAGCCAGGGCGTCGAGGCGCAAACCATCCAGAACGCCTTCCTCGCGATCGAGAACGGCCTCGAGGTCCTCCCCGTCGTCAACAAGATCGACCTCCCCAACGCCGACGTCGCCAGCGCCACGGCGGAGCTCGAGGAGATCGTCGGCGTCCCCGCCGACGACGCGGTCGCGGTGTCGGCGAAGTCCGGCGAGAATGTCGCGGCGATCCTCGAGGGGATCGTCCGGCACCTCCCGCCCCCCCAGGGGGATGCGGACGGTCCGCTGCGCTGCCTGATCTTCGACGCCGTGTTCGATCCCTACCAGGGGGTCGTGACCTTCGTGCGGGTCCTCGACGGTCGCGTGAAGGCCGGCGACCGCATCGAGGTCCTGTCCACCGGCGCGACGTTCGAGGTGGACAAGGTCGGCTTCTTCAAGCCCGAACCGACCGTCAGCGACGACCTGTCCGCCGGCGAGGTCGGCTGGATCACCGCCGGCATCAAGGACATCGCGCAAACGCAGATCGGGGACACGCTGACGTCGCCCGAACGGCGCAGCGACGCGCCGGTCCCCGGCTTCAAGCCGGCCCGCCCGGTCGTGTTCAGTGGGCTGTACCCCACCGACACCGAGGACTACCCGAAGCTCCGCGAAGCCCTCGAGAAGTTGGGCCTCAACGACGCCGCCTTCACGTTCGAACCCGAAACGAGCGATGCGCTCGGGTTCGGCTTCCGCTGCGGGTACCTGGGCCTGCTTCACGCCGACATCGTGCAGGCCCGCCTCGAACGCGAGTACGGCCTTTCGTTGATCGCGACGGCGCCGGCGGTCGTCTACCACGTCGACACGACGGCGGGGGAGACGATCGCGGTGCACAACCCCTCGACGTTGCCGCCCCCCACCGAGATCGCCGCGACGCGCGAGCCGTGGGTCCGCCTCAGCGTCTACGTCCCCGAAGCCTTCGTGGGCAACGCCATGCAGCTCATCCAGGAGAAGCGCGGGGAACTGAAGGACATGGTGTATCACGGCCGGCGGGTGGAGCTCCGCTACGACGTGCCGTTCGGGGAGATCCTCTACGACTTCCACGACCGCCTCAAGAGCCTCACGAAGGGCTACGCCTCCATGGATTACGAGCCGATCGGGGAGCGCGAGGAGGCGCTCGTGAAGATCGACGTGCTCGTCAACGAAGAGCCGGTCGACGCGTTGTCGTTCATCGCGCACCGCGACAAGGCGTACGAGGTCGGTCGGAAGATCGTCGACCGGATGGCGGAGGTCATCCCCCGCCAGATGTTCGCCGTCCCCGTCCAGGCGGCGATCGGCGGCAAGATCCTGGCGCGCGCCACCGTCCGCGCCTTCCGGAAGGACGTCACCGCGAAGTGCTACGGCGGCGACATCACCCGGAAACGCAAGCTCCTCGAGAAACAGAAGAAGGGCAAGGACCGCATGAAGCAGCTCGGGACCGTCGAGGTGCCCCAAGAGGCGTTCCTGGCCGTGCTGTCCAGCGACGACTGAGGGGTGCCCCCCGGCCCGCGTCCCGGTCCCCGGCTCGGGCGTCGCCCCACGCCGCTAGCCTCACCCCATGCGCCGCCGCACCCCGAAGGGCGTGACGCTCCTCGAGACGCTGCTCGTCCTCGCCCTCCTCGCCCTCCTCGCCGCGAGCGCCGCCCGCGCCTGGACGCCGACCGCCGCCGAACGCGCCGCTCGGGCGTACGCCGCCGACGTCCGCGCGCTCCGCGCCGCCGCGATCGCGGGCGGGACCGGCGCCATCCGGTGGGCGCCCGACGCGGGACGGTTCCTCGTGTGGCGCGGCGGTCCCGACCTCGCGGCGCACGTCGGGGAGGCGCGGTCCGCCACCGACCGCGTCGCGCCGCCGGCCGGCGTGGCGGTCGTCCGCACGTTGCGTGACGGCGTCCGTTGGACGCCCGACGGCTCCGGTCGCGCCTTCGCGGGGGGCGGCGTCTACGGTGGACGCGTCCGCTTCGCCGGACCGCACGCGACGTGGGACGTCGTCGTCGCCAGCTCCGGCCGGCTCCGCCTCGCGGAGGTCGCGCCGTGACCCCGCGCAGCGCGTCGTGGCGGGCCGGCCTCGGCCTCGTCGAGGTGCTCGTCGCGCTCGCGCTGTGGACGCTGTTCGCGACCGCCGTCGGGACGCTCCTGCTCGCCGCGCAGGACGCGACGCGCGCCGCAAGCGCGCTGGAGGCGGCGACCGCGACGCGGACCGCCCTCCGGCACGAGGGGCGCACCGCGTGGGCCGACCTCCCGGCCTGCCCCGAGGGCGCCCCGGCCTCCCGCCTCTGCGTCCGTACCGACGTGCGGTGCGACGTCGCCGCCCCCGACGGGCCATGCGACGGGGGGGCGTTGCACCACGTCCGCCTCGAGGGTCCGGACCTCGCTCCGCCCCTCGACGTGTGGCGGTACCGCCCGTGAGGCGTCCCCCCACCGCCGGCCTGACGCTGCTCGAGACGCTCGTCGCCGCCGCGGCGTTCGCGGTCTTCACCCTCCTCCTCGCCCCGCTCGCCACCGCCGCCGTCCGCTTCGGGGGCGGCGTCGCGGACGACGTCGCGGCGGCGACCCGAGCCCGCCTCGCCGCCGACCTCGTACGCTCGGAACTCCGCCTCGCCGGGCGCGCCGTGCCGGGCGACGGGCTGGAGCTGCACCGCGCCTTCGGTCCCGGCGGCGATGCGCTCCGCATCCGCTACACCGCCGACCGCGCCCGGGTCGAGACGAAGGACGTCCACCGCGACCTGTACGCCGCGCGGGACGGCCGGGGGCGATGGACGCTGTACGTCCGCCCGGTCGGGGGGCGGGCCCGCCCCTGGCTGCTGGGGGTCGAACGCCTGCACGTCGCCGCCGTCCGGACGGCCGACGGCGTCCTCCGGACGCGGGACGACGGTCCGTGGCGGGCGGTGCGCGCCGTCCGGGTCGATCTCGCGTTCGTCGACGCCCCCCCGACGTCGGTGTGGGTCGCGTGGGGCCGCAGCGTCGACCTGCGGCCCTCGCCGTGAGGCGCCGCGACGGGGCCGCGCTGGCCCTCGCGCTGTTGCTGGGGACGGCGCTCACCGCCGCCGCGACGGCGACGTGGCGCCTCGCGCACGTCGACCTGGCGGGCGCGCGGTACGCGCACGCCGCGACCCTGGCCCGCGAGGCGGCCGACGCGCACGCCGCGGGGTACCGCGCAGTCCTGCGTCACGCCGCCGCCCCTCGCGACGCGGCGTCCGCCGGACCGCCGTCGCGGGCGAGCGTCCGCGCGAGCGTGGAGCGGATGGAGGTGCACGGCCTCCCGGGCGGCACGCTCGTCCGGTGGGAGGGCACCTCGGACGGGGACGGCTGGCGGGTCGACGCGGAGGTCGAGGTGCGACGCGGGCGGGCGGTGGCGCGCGCCACCGTGCGTGCCGCGGCGCCCTGACGCGGTATCGTCCCGCGTGTCGCTACGAGCCCGTTTGAGCGCCGCCCTGTTGGCGGCCGGTCGACCGGTCCCCACCCCCGAACTGGCGAAGGCGTTGGAGGTCTCCCCGGACGCGGTGGAGGAGGCGACCCGCGACCTGCAAGCCACCCTCGACGACGCCGAACTCGGCCTGCGGGTGGAGGAGGTGGCGGGCGGCTACCGCCTCGTCGTCCACCCGTCGGTCGTGCCGGACCTCCACGGGTTCCTCGCGCCCCCGCCGCTTCCGCACCTGAGCGACGCCGCGATCGAGACGTTGGCGTTGGTCGCGTACCACCAACCGATCACGCGCGGCGACCTCGAGGCCGCCCGGGGTGCGTCGTGCAGCTCGACGCTGGAGACGCTCCAGGAGCGCGAACTCGTGAAGGTCGTGGGCCGCAAGGACGTGATCGGGCGCCCCCTGTTGTACGGCACGACGGAGCGGTTCCTCGTCGAGTTCGGCCTCGCCCGCCTCGAGGACCTGCCGGCGCTCGAGGACGGCCCCGAAGGCTTCCTGCGGGGGTGAGGGGGCGCTACCCGCCGGCGTGCGGGACGTCGCCCCGCGCGATCGCCTCGATCGCCGCCCGGTAGCCCACCGGCCCCAAACCGGTGATGCTGCCGGCGCACACCGGCGCCAGGAGGCTCTCGTGTCGGAACGCCTCGCGGGCGTGGACGTTCGACAGGTGCACCTCGATCACGGGGACGGGGATCGCGGCGATCGCGTCGCGCAACGCGACCGACGTGTGGGTGTACCCCCCAGCGTTCAGGACGACGCCGTCGACGCCGTCCGGCACCGCGTCGTGCAACCCATCGATCAGGGTGCCCTCGTCGTTCGATTGGGTGCAGCGGACCTCCGCGCCGTGCGCCGCGCCCCACGCGACGCACGCCGCATCGAGCTCCGCGAGGGTCGTGGGTCCGTAGACGTCGGGCTCGCGCCGCCCCAACGCCGCCAAGTTCGGGCCGTTCATCACCAGGATCTTCACGAGGCACCGTTCCTTTCCGTGCGGGGGGCCGCCCCTCCGTCGTCGCGCAGGGTCGCGACGTCCGCCGCGAACGCCCGCCAGGCCGCCTCCTGCGTCGCGACCGGGACGTCCCCCACCAACCGGGCGGCGCCCGGCCGTTCGGCCAGCACCCAACGCACCGCCCCCTCGCGGTTCTTCTTGTCGCGCAGCAGGTACGCCGCGAGGTCCGGCCAGGCGACGTCCGGTGGGGGGGCGGGCGCGACGCGCCGCACCAACCGCCGGGCGGCGTCCCGCCAGTCGTCCGCTGCGGAGGGGGCGAGATGCAGGTGCGAGAGGTGCGCGGCGTACAGGAGCCCCCACGCGACCGCCTCACCGTGCGTCAGGGCGTGCCCCGACGCCGCCTCGAGGGCGTGCCCCACGGTGTGCCCCAGGTTCAACGTCGCCCGCGCGCCCCCGGTCTCGTGCGCGTCGCGCGCGACGACGTCCGCCTTGACGCGGACCGACGCGGCGACCCACGCCGCCCACGCGTCCGGCGTGGCGTCGGGCCCGAACGCGCCGTCGAGCACGGCGGCGAGGAGGGCCGGGTCGGCCAACAGGCCGTGCTTGGCGACCTCGACGAGGCCCTCGGTGAACGCCGCCTCCGGCAGCGTCGCGAGTGCGCCGACGTCCATCAGCACCGCCCGCGGCTGCCAGAACGCACCGACGAGGTTCTTGCCCTCGGGCAGATCGAGGCCGGTCTTGCCCCCGATCGCGGCGTCCGCCATCGCCAGGAGGCTCGTGGGGACGTTCACCCACGCGACGCCCCGCAGGTAGCTCGCGGCGACGAAGCCGGCGAGGTCGCCGGTCACGCCGCCCCCGACCGCGACGACGGTCGCGCTGCGGTCGAGGGGGACCTGCGCGAGGCGGCGCAGGAGCGCTTCCCACGTCGCGACCGACTTGCTCGCTTCGCCCGGCGCCACCGCGAGGCGGACGACGCGGCGTCCGTCGGCGCGCAACGCCGTCGCGACCGCGTCTCCGTGCGGCGACGCGACGTTCGCGTCCTCCAGGATCGCGGCGTCGCCCGGCACGTACCGCGCGACGTCCGCCGCGACGCCCACCCCGATCCGGACGGGGTACGGCGGATCGACGCGGACGTCGACCGTGACGCTCACGCGTCGCGCTCCGTCGCGGGCGCCGCGTCCCCGCGGGCGCCGGCGGGCGGGTCGGGGTCCCGCCGCGCCAACGCCGGGTGCGCGGCCGCCCACGTGGTCAGTTTCGCGACGATCTCCTCGACGACGTCCTCGGCCTCCCGGTCGTCGCCCGACACCCGGATCGAGGCGGCGGCGTCGTACGCGGGCGCGCGTTCGGCGAGCAACGTCCGGATGCGGTCGGTGGGGTCGCCGACCTCGAGGAGGGGACGCTTGTGGCGCCGCGTGCGTTTGTAGATCGTTTCGGGGCTCGCCTGCAGCACGACGACCGGTCCTCGCCCCCGCAGCAGCTCGCGGTTGCGGGGCCGAACGACCGTCCCCCCGCCGGTGCTGACGACCACGTCCTGCAGCCGGAGCGTGCGGCGCACGACCTCGGTTTCGTAGTCGCGGAACACCGCCTCGCCGTACAGGTCGAGGATCTCGGGGATCGTGAGGCAACTGACCCGCTCGATGACCTTGTCGGTATCGATGAACGTCAGGCGCAAGCGACGCGACAACTCCCAGCCGATGCGGCTCTTGCCGGTCCCCATGAAGCCCGCGAGGGCGACCCAGCGCACGGGGCGGACGTCGTCCGCTCCGGAGGGCGCGGGGGCGGGCCGGGTCACCCGACGTACGCCTCCACCGCGGCGCGGTGCGCGGCGACCCGCTCACGAATCTCGGCGACGGTGTCCGCCCCGAACTTCTCCATCAGGGCGTCGGCCAGCACGAGCGACGCCATCGCCAGCAGCACGATCGAGGCGGCCGGCACGGCGGTCGTGTCGCTGCGTTCGCGGGCGGCGTCCACCGCCTGGCCGGAGACGACGTCGACGCTCGGGAGGGGCTGCATCAGCGTCGCGATCGGTTTCATGGCCGCGCGGACCACGAGCTCCTCGCCGGTGGTGATGCCGCCCTCCAGGCCGCCCGCGCGGTTCGTGCGGCGTTCCGGCGCTCCGCCGCCGGGGTACAGCGCATCGTGCACGTCGCTGCCCGGCACCGTCGCGGCGCGCCAGCCGTCCCCGATCTCCACGCCCTTCATCGCTTGGATGCTCATCGCCGCCTGCGCCAGCCGCCCGTCCAACTTCCGGTCCCACTGCGTGTGACTCCCGAGCCCGACGGGCACCCCCCGGAAGCGCGCCTCGATCACGCCCCCGAGCGTGTCGCCACGCGCCTTCGCGGCGTCGATCGCGTCGGTGATGGCGTCCTGCGCGTCGACGTCGAAACTGCGGATGGGGCTCTCGTCCAACGCGTCGAGGCGATCCCAGTCCATGCCGCCGTCGCAGTCGATCCCCCCGAGCGACACGACGCGAGCGGCACCCTCGACGCCGGCCTCCTCCAGCAGCCGGAGGGCGACGGCGCCCCCCGCGACCCGCGACGCGGTCTCGCGGGCGCTGGCGCGCTCGAGGACGTCGCGCAGGTCCTTGTGGCCGTACTTGATGCCGCCCGCCAGGTCGGCGTGGCCGGGCCGCGCCTCGTGCAGGGCGCGCTTCCGGGGTTCCCCGCCGGGTTCGGGTGCCATGACCTCCTGCCACGTCCCCCAATCGCGGTTCTCGATCTGCAGGCTCAGGGGGGCGCCCGTCGTGCGGCCGGCGCGGACGCCGGCCAGGATGCGGACCGCGTCGCGCTCGATCGCTTGGCGTCGCCCGCGCCCGTAGCCGCCCTGGCGGCGCCGCAACCACGGGTCGACGTCGCGTTCGGCGACGAGGTCGAGGCCGGCGGGAACGCCGTCGAGCAGGATCGTCAGGGCGGGACCGTGCGACTCGCCGGCGGAGAGGTAGCGAAGCATGCCGGGAGGCTACCACGCACGCCGTCCTGGACGCCCCTCGAGGCGGCCGACCGGAGCCCCTCAGTCGATGCGGTCGGCCCGCACGATCAACAGCAACTCCGTCTCCTGGCGGTCGGTTTCCGTCGTGCCGAACAGGCCCCCGATCGCCGGGAGGCGCCCGAGGACCGGGATGCGGCGCTCGTTACGCGTGAAGGTGCTTTCGAACAGGCCGCCCATCAGGACCGTTTGGCCGGGATCGACGGTGACGGTCGAGTTCACCGAGTCGTCGGCGATGTTCACCAGCGTCGGGCTTTCCTCGATCAGGTCGGAGATGCCCGCCTCGATCGCCAACGTGATGCGTCCGTCCGCCGCGACGCGCGGCGTGACGGTGACGTTCACGCCGTAGTCCACCGTCAACTCGACCGGGTCGCCGTCCGCGTTCGTGACGATCAACGTCAGTTCCCCGCCCGACCGAAGCGAGGCCGGTTCGTTGTTCAGCACCGTCAGCGTCGATTCGTCCACGCGCCGCGCCAGGTTCTGGCTTTCCAGCGTGTCGAGGACCGCGACGACGTTCAGGTCCGCGATGGCGCGCTGCGCGTCGAACAGGAACTCGAGGCCGGTATCGAGCAGGGTCGTCGCGACGTTCCCACGCGCCGCGGTCAGGTCCAGCCCGAAGGTCTCCACGACGCTGCGGTTGACCTCCTGGATGCGGACGTTCACCGCGACCTGCGGTTGTTCGCGGTCCAACGTCGGGAGGAGCTCCGCGATGCGGGTTTGGACGCGGGGTGCGGCGGTCACGATCAACGCGTTCGTGCGGGCGTCGGGCGCGACGGTGAAGGCGGCGTCGGCATCGGACCCGCTCACCGCGAAGTCGCTGGCGCGCAGGACGTCCGCCAACGCGTCGGCGGAGGCGTTGTCCAGTTCGTACACGCGTTGTTCGACCTGCGCCGCGGCGCTGGAGCCGTCGGCGGGGGGGAGCCCCACTTGACGCCGGAACCCGGCCAACGCGTCGGGCGGACCGACCACGATCACGTCGTTGGCGTCCAGGACGTAATCGAGGTCGTGTAGGCTCATCACCAACGCCCACACCTGCCGGAACGGCTTGGGGTCGCTCACGTCGTACCGCACGACCGTGTCGCTCACGCCGTCGACGATGGGGGTCAGGCCGACGGCGCGGGCGAGGGCGGCGACCATCACGTCGAGCGCCTCGCCGTTCCCGTCGGTGGACAGCGCGACCGGTTGGTCGAAGCGCGGGTCGTCCGGCGGCAGCGTCGCGGTCTGCGCGAACGCCGTCGCGACGAGCGCGAGGAGGGCCGTGAGGAGGAGTACGCGTCGTTTCATGATCACCGCCTGGGATCCAGAGTCAGGACGTGCGTGGCGTCCCCGAGCGCGAAGGTGGCGGTCCGGCCACCCACGTCGGCGAGCACGATGTCGCTCCCCGGGAGCGACTGGCCGAGAGCGAGCACGACGGGTGCGGGGTCGCCCGCCATGCGGAACACGCCGACGCCGACCGACCCGACCACCGAGCCGGTGAAGCGGACGCCGGCGGCGTCGAGGGTCGGGGCGAGGGTGCCGTCGGTGGTCGTGGCGAGGCCGCCCCCTCCGGACGTTCCGAGGAGGTCCGGCGACGTCGCCGCCGCCCCCTGCGGCAGGGTCGGCGTCCCGGCGGCGTCCGTGGGGACGGTGGCGCTCGGGAGGCCGGGGCTGGGCACGGCGGCGCTCGCGCCGCCGTCCGAACCGCTTCGTGCGGCCGGCCCGGGGTCGGTGCGGGGGCGCTGGAGGAGGGTGGGGGATGAGGCCAGCATCCGCCCCGGGAGCGCCCGCCGTGGGGTCGCGGCGTCGGGCGTGGCGGGCACGGTCGGCGCCGGCAGGGCCCGCGCCACGTCGGGGTCGGGGTCGGTGGGGTCGTCGGTCGGGCTGGCGCCGCTCGCGGCGTCCCCGACGCCGGCCGCGACGGAGGCGAACGGGTTGAGGCGGGTGGCGCGCGCGACGGCGTCGCTCGCGGAGAGCGCGGGGTCGGGCACGTCGCCGAGCACGCCCTCTTCGGTGTCGGCGTCGCCCGCGGCGGCGTCGGCCTCGGCGTCGCTCGGCGTCGGCGTCGCGGGGAACGTCGCGAGCTCCACGTCGCGCGCGACGATCCGTGGCGACGGTGCGTCGCCTCCGTCCTGCGAGGGGAGGGCGACGACGTCGACGTCGGATGGGCCGTCCGCCGCCTCGCGAGGGGCGGCCGCGGGGGGTGCGGGGTCGGCGTCGGCCCCGCGGGAGGCCGGCGACCCGTCGTTCGTTTCCCCGTCGCTCGTTTCCGGGGCGTTCGCCGCAGAATCGTTCGGGGCCACGTCCGCGGTGGTGGGGGCCGGCGGGCCCAGCCCGCCGCCGGCGAGGTTCACCCACACGAAGGCGGCGACGGCGAGCAGCAGCAGGCCGAGCAGGATCCGCGAGGTCCTCGAGAGGGTCACGGCGTCGCCTCCGCGCGGGCGTCCGCGGGAACGCCGGCGTTCGCGTCCGCCGCCGGCCCGGTGTAGACGAAGACCGTCACGCCGAACGACGCATCGAGGGTCGGGTCGGCCGCCGCGGCGCCGGAGCGGAAGGCGACCCGGTCGACGCGCGTGAAGCGTTCGAGGCGTTCGAGTTCCCCGAGGAACGCCATCGTCGCGCCGTACGTCCCTTCGCTGGCGACGTCGAAGGCGAGCGCGCGGACGTCCGGCTGCACGTCGGCGCGGACGCCCCCCTGCGCGAGGCGGGTGAGGCTCACGCCGCTCGCGTCGGCGCTGCGGCGCAGCGCCACGAGCAGGTCCGCGACGTCGCTCTCGCGAGGGAGTTGCGCGAGGAACGCCGCGCGGGCCGTATCGAGCGCCTCGATCTCCGCCTGCACCTGCGGCAGGCGGGTGCGGGCGCGTTCCGCGCGGGCGACGTCCGCGCGCAGCACCGCGATCTCGGATCGGGTGGCGGCGAGGTCGGCCCGCAACGGCTGGTAGGCGAGCGCGTACCAGCCGCCCGCCGCGCCGAGCGACGCGAGCGCGACGAGGATCGCGACGGTGCGGGGCGACAGCGCGGCGAGGCGGGCGCGCATCAGCGGTCCTCCGCCCCGTCGGCCGGTGCGGCGCCGTCGAGGGCGCCCACCGTCAGGCTGTAGCCGAACGTCGTAGCGTCCCCCTCGTCGCGGGTTCGGCTGGCGTTCTGGAACAGGACCCCGAAGCGGTCGTCCCCCTCGAGGTTCCCGACGAACGTGGACAGCACGTCGAGGCTGGCGGCGGTCCCGCCGATCGTCAGTTCCGCGTACACCGGGGCCCCCTCGAAGCGGGTGGGGTCCTGCGCGGGGGGCATGACCGCCTGCATCGACAGGCTGTCGAAGTCCAGGACCGGGGCGCCCCCCCGCCCGGCGGTCGGGAGGGTCGACAACAGCGCCGCGATCTCGTCGGTCCACGCGATCCGGCCGGCGGCGAGGGCGTCGCGCACGTCGGCGAGGCGTTGCAGGTCGTCGCGCCGCGCTTCGGCGCGGGCGAGGGCGTCGACCGTGGGTCGAAGCTCCACGACGCGCGCTTCGAGGGTTCGGCGTTGCGCGTCGGCGGCCTCCGCCGCCCGCCACGCCTGGACGTGGAGGGGGACGACGACCGCGGCGACGAGCAGCGGCACGAGGGCCGCGACGACCCGCCAGGTGGGCGGCTGCCGCGTCGCGCGCAGATCCTTCGGGAGGAGGTTGACGGCGATCACGGGCCCGACACCCCCCGCAAGGCGAGCCCGAGCGGCACGCCGAACTCCGGCGCCGTCGTCTCGAGGTAGGTCGCGTCGAAGCGGCGTTCGTCGACGACGACCGACAGCCACGGGTGCCCGATCCGCACGCGGATGCCGAGGGCGTCGGAGACCGCGTCGGGCAGGCCGGCGAGCTTCGCACCGCCGCCGCTGAGGAACATCCGCGCGATCGTGGCGTCCCCCGACTGCACCCGGAAGAACTCCAGGCTGCGGCGGATCTCCGTCGTGAGGTCGGTCAGGACCGGACGGAGCGCCTCGTAGACGTGTTTGGGTGGGTAGCGGTCGTCGTCGGACGCTGCGACGCTCAACAGCGACGCTTCGGCGTCGGCGTCCACCACGACCCGCCCCCGTTCGAGCTTCAGGCGTTCGGCGTCGTCGAACTCCAGACCGAAGCGGCGTTGCAGGGCGGTCGTGAAGTCGTCGCCCGACACCCCGATGTTGCGGTTCATCAACACCCGGTCGCCGCGCACCAACGTGATCGTCGTCGCGCTCGCGGCGATCTCCAGCACCACGCCGATCTCGTTCCCTTCGGTGTAGCCGCTCTGCGTCAGCGTGCGTTTCGTGAGGTGTTCGCCCAACAGGGCGCCCTTCAGCGACCGCAACAACGCGAACGGTTTGACGTCCATCACGACCGGCTCGAGCCCCGCGAGCTCGAGGGCGTGCACGTGCTCGCGGAGCAGGTCGAGGCGGGCGGCGGCGATGACGACCTGCAGGTCGTCGCCCTCCGCGACGTCGTCGGGGTCGTCGAGCAGGTCGTAATCGAGCGCGACCTCGTCGATGGGGAAGGGCACGTAGCGTTCCGCCTCCCAGCGGATCGCTTCGGCGACCTCGGCGCGGGACATGCGCGGGATCTCGATGTTGCGCGTGATCGCTTGGCGGTTCCCGACCGCCGTCACGACGTGCTTCGCGTCGATGCCGGCGTCGTCGAACAAGGTACCGACCTCGCGCGCGAGGCCCTCGGGGTCGGTGACGTGGTCGTCGTCGACCAGGCCGGGCGGCATGGGCCGCATCGCCAACTTCGCGAGGCGGGGGGGCGTCCCCGGCTCGAGCTCCACCACCTTCAGGTTGGCGGTCCCGATCTCCAGCCCCACCGCACGCACGGCGGGGCGGAAGAGCCGCGCGAAGCGGTCGCGGAGGGTCACGCTCGGTCCTTCATGCTGAGCGGAAGGCTAGCACGCGCGTTCGGGAGGCCCCGGTGAATTTGGGCGCACGACGGCACGCGCCCGGTCCGGACGGGGGCGTCAGCCCGCCTCGGGGTGCAGGCCCGGCGGGGGGTCGCGCCGCTCGTCGGACGCGCGATCCTCGGTTTCGTCCCGCCCGTCGCTGCGGCCCTCCTCGCGCGACCGCGGGGGGTCGGGCACCGGCGGCGGTTCGGGCAGCGTTTCGCCCCGCAGGACCGCCTCGAACTCGTCGCGGTGCAGCGTCTCGCGCTCCGTGAGGGCGGCGACGACGGCGTCCAGGTCGGGCCGGCGGGCGGCGAGGAGCGCCTCGATGCGTTCGTACTGCGCTTCGACGATGCGTTTGACTTCGGCGTCCACCTCCCGGGCGGTGGCGTCGCTGTACCCCCGGCCGGCGTCGCTCGCGGCGGCCCACGTCCCCTCGTCGGCGCTCAACGCGATCGGGCCGAGCGCGTCGCTCATGCCCCACCGCGTCACCATGCGGCGGGCGAGATCGGTGGCCTGCTGGAAGTCGTTCTGCGCACCGGTCGTGACGTCCCCGATCACGAGCGCTTCGGTGACGCGGCCGGCCAACGCCACCGCGATCCGGTCGAGCAGCTCGTCGCGGCTGGCGCTGGCGCGGTCCTCCTCGGGGACCTGCATGACGTACCCCATCGCGCGGCCGCGCGGCACGATCGTGATCTTGTGCACGGGGTCGGCGTGCGGCAGCAGGTGCGCGGCGAGGGCGTGCCCCGCCTCGTGGTACGCCGTCATGCGCCGCTCGCGGTCGCTGATGACGCGACTGCGTCGCTCGGGCCCCATCGTGACGCGGTCGGCGGCCTCGTCGAGGTCCTCGCTGCGGATGTCGCGGCGCCCCTGCCGTGCGGCGACGAGCGCCCCCTCGTTCAGCAGGTTCTCCAGGTCCGCGCCGACGAACCCGGGGGTGCGTTGCGCGACGCGTTGCAGGTCGACCGTTCGGGCCAGCGGCTTGTCGCGCGCGTGGATGCGGAGGATCGCTTCGCGGCCGCGCACGTCGGGCGCATCGACGACGACCTGGCGGTCGAAGCGACCGGGGCGCATCAGCGCCGGATCGAGCACGTCGGGGCGGTTGGTGGCCGCCATGATGATGACGTCGTGGTCGCTTTCGAACCCGTCCATCTCCACGAGGAGGGCGTTGAGGGTCTGCTCGCGTTCGTCGTTGCCCCCCGCGACGTTCATGCCGCGGCGCCGGCCGACGGCGTCGATCTCGTCGATGAACACGATGCACGGCGCGCTCTTCTTGGCGGTCTCGAACAGGTCCCGGACGCGCGCCGCACCGACCCCGACGAACATCTCGACGAAGTCGGAGCCGCTGATGGAGAAGAAGGGGACGCCCGCCTCGCCCGCCACCGCGCGCGCCAAGTGCGTCTTGCCGCTCCCGGGGGGGCCGGCCATCAGCACGCCGTGCGGGATGCGCGCCCCGAGCGCGTGGTAGCGCCCGGGCGCCCGGAGGAACTCGACGACCTCCTCGAGGTCGGCCTTCGCCTCCTCGACGCCGGCGACGTCGGCGAAGCCGATGCCGGTGTCCTCCTCGCTGGCCATCCGCGCGCGGCTCTTGCCGAACTGGCCGGCGCCGCCGTCGCCGCCGCCGGCGGCGCGTTGCCCGCGGAGCAGGAACACGACGAACGCCACCATCGCGACGAGGGGGAGGGCGTACAGCGCGACGGTGCCCCACGCGATCCCGTCGGGGGCGACGGTGACCTCGGCGCCGGCGGCGGTGAAGGGGCGCAGGTCCTCGGGGGGCGTCGCGAGGCGGGTGGCGTAGCGCGTCCCGTCCACCTCCGTCACGTCG
>JAVLCF010000042.1:15069-19074 GCA_031581195.1 Trueperaceae bacterium
GTATCGACCCGCCCCGCGTCGAGCGCGGTCTGGAAGGCGCTGTAGGGGCGGGTGGCGTCGGGATCGTCCGACCCGCGGGTGGAGACGAACAGCACGACGGCGATGGCGACCACGGCGATCAACGCGCCGCGCAGCGGGAAGCGACCCATGCCGCGAGTGTAGCGCCGCGCGCTGGGCGCGACGGTAGGCGACCGCGGATTCGCGCGCGGTGCGGCGGGCGGTCAGGGGCCGCCGCGCGCCAGGTCGTTGAAGCGCACGTGGGCGCTGTGGAACTGCAGCTCGAGCCCGCCGACGGGGCCGTTGCGTTGCTTGCCGATCAGGACCTCCGCGATGCCCTGCTTCTCCGAGTGCGGGTCGTAGTACTCGTCGCGGTAGATGAACATCACCAGGTCGGCGTCCTGCTCGATGGCGCCGGACTCGCGGAGGTCGGACAGCATCGGGCGTTTGTTGGGGCGGCTCTCCACCGCGCGCGACAACTGCGACAACACCAGGACCGGCACGTCGAGTTCGCGCGCGAGGGCCTTGAGGCCCCGCGAGATGGTGCTGATCTCCTGTTGCCGGTTCTCGGTGCCGTAGCGGCCCTGGTTGCCGGCGGACATCAGCTGCAGGTAATCGATGACGATCAACCCGAGGTCGTGCTCCGCCATCAGCCGGCGCGCGCGACTCCGGAGCTCCATGACGCTCATGTCGGCGTGGTCGTCGATGAAGATCTTCGCGTCGCTCATCTTCCCGGCGGTGTCGGCGAGGCGCTGGAAGTCGCGGTCGGTGAGTTGGCCGTTGCGGACGCGCGACATGTCGACCCGCGCTTCGCTGCACAGCATGCGGGTCACGAGCTGCATCGAGGACATCTCGAGGCTGAAGACGCCGACCGCCTTCTCCTCGCGGAGGGCGGCGTGCACCGCGAACGACAACGCGAGGGCGGTCTTGCCCATGCTGGGCCGCGCCGCGAGCACGTTGAGGCTGGAGGGCTGCAGGCCGGCGGTCATCTGGTCGAGTTCCTTGAAGCCGGTCCGGAGGCCCGACACGGGGTCGGGGTTCGCGAAGAGTTCGTTGATGTACGCGAACGTCTCCGTGACGAGCGTGTTCATGGTGCCGAAGTCGCTCGAGCGTTTCGTGGAGGCCAGCTCGAAGATGCGTTTCTCCGCTTCGTCCAGGACCTCCTCGAGCGGCATGGCGCCCTCGTAGGCGGACTGCAGGATCTGGCCGCTGGCCGCGATCAGGTCGCGCAGCACCGCCTTCTCCGCGACGATGCGGGCGTAGCTTTCGGCGTACGCCGCGGTCGGGACCGCGTCGGCGAGCCCGACGAGGTACGGGACGTTCCCGACGGCGTCGAGGTCGCCCCCCTGGCGCAGTTCCTCGGTCAGCGTGACGAGGTCGATCCCTTCGCCGCGACGGAAGATGCGCGCCATCGCCGTGTAGATCTTGCGGTGGGCCTCCTTGTAGAACTGCTCCGCCTGCAGCGACCCCTCGAGGGTCGCGAAGACGTCGTTGTCCAGCAGGATGCTGCCCAGCACGCTCTGTTCGGCGTCGAGGTTCTGCGGTGCGGTGCGGGTCTCCACGCCCGGCATCCTACCCGCGCCCCGCGGCGGCGGGGCGCTGCGGACGTGCCCCGCCCGGCCCGCCGGTAGAATCGCCGGCGTGACCGCGTCGTTCGCCGTGTTCGTGTCGCTCGCGCTCGGGTACCTGCTGGGGGCGGTCCCGGTGGGGGCGATCTGGGTGCGCCGCGTCGCGGGCCGCGACCCGCGGACCGTCGTTCCGGGCCTGCTGGGGGTGGAGAACGTCTTCCGGCTGCTCGGGCCCGGCGTCGCGGCGGTCGGGTTCGGTCTCGACGTCGCGAAGGGTGCGCTGGTCGTGGCGCTGCTCCCCGCCGCGGCGCCCGCCGCGGCGGCGGTCGTGGTGGGCCACGTGCTGCCGCCCCCCCGCACCCCGCTGGCGCGCGCCCCCCGCGGGCGGGGGAACGGCGTGCTGTTGGGCGCCGCGACGGCGGTCGGCCTCGCGGGGGGCCTGCCCTGGGCGGCGTTGGTGGTCGCGACGTCGGCGTACGCCGCCGCCCTCGCGCGGTGGGGGTACGTTCCGGTCGCGACCCTCCTCGGCGTCGGCGTGCTCGCCGTCTGGCCGGGCGCCCCGTGGGCGCTCGGGGGGGTGTGGGCGGCGATCACGGCGGTGCGGTCCGCGCCGGCGTTCGCGCGGATCGTGGACGGCACCGAACCGCGGCTCGGGGACCCGCCCCCCGTCCGCGGCGTCCCCAGCGGACGGGTGCGGGCGGCGTTCCTGATCCACCCCATGACCCTCGACGACGTCTGGCAGGTCCGCAGTCAGGCGTGGGTGCACCTCGCCTACCGGCGTGGCTGGATCGGGGAGGCCGCCCTCCGGCGGTTCCTGCCCTGGTTGCGGCCGCAACTCCACGGCATCCTGCGCGGCGTGGACCTGCCCGACGGGCGGACGCTGGAGGTGGCGTTGATCGGGGGGCCGATGCTGCCCGACCAGATTCGGGGCGACGACGAGGCCGCCACCCGCATGGCGATCCGCGGGGCGCGCCTCGCGCGCGAGCTCGGGGCGGAGGCGTTCGGCCTGGGGGCGTACTGGTCCACGGTCGGCGACAAGGGCGCCGAAGTCCAGGCGGCGGTGCCGGACCTCCCGGTCACGCACGGCGGCGGCTACACCGCCGCGACGCTGCAGGCGAGCCTCCCGGCGTTGCTGCGGCGGCTCCGCGACGACGGCGTCCCCCCCGAGCGGACCGAGGCGGCGGTCGTGGGGGCGAACGGCGTCGTGGCGTTCGGGGTGGCGCGTGCGTTGGCGGGGCACGTCGCGGCGTTGCGGCTGGTCGGGCGCGACGGCGCGCGCCTCGAGCGCAGCGCCGCGACGTTGCGCCGCAAGCATCCCGACACCGAGGTGACGGCGTCCACCGACGTCGCGTCGATCCGGACGGCGACCCTGGTGGTCGTCGCGACGAACGCACCGGGGTACGTCGTGCGCCGGGAGCACGTCGCGCCCGGTGCGTTGGTCGTGGACGTCGGCCGGCCGGCGGACGTCGATCCGGCGGTGGCCGAGACGCCCGGCGTGCGGCTGTTGCCCGGCGGGGTGGTGCGGCCCCCCGGCGACAGCGTCAGCGACCTGGACCTGCATTTCGGGGACGGGGCGGTGCCCGCCTGCCTGGCGGAGACGATGATCCTCGCCGCGACCGGCGCGCGGGAGCGGGCGACGACCGGGGGGCCGGCGAAGGCGGCGGACGTCGCCTGGTTCCTGGAGCAGGGCGAACGGTTGGGCTTCCGCATCGTGGCGGCCGAGCCGCCCCCCGCCGCCATGCCTCCTGGCGGGGGGCGGTCGGCCGTCCCACCGCCCGACCCGTCGCCGTCCCGCCGCGTCGGTCCCGAGGGGCGGGCCTCGTGAAGGGGTTCGTCCTGCCGGGGGTGCTGGAGGACGACCCGCCGGAGGTGGCGGCCCTGTGGGCGCACGGGTGTCGCGGCGTCGTACAGCGCGGGCCGGAGATCGTGGCGTGGTTCGAGGACGTCGTGACGTTCGACGACCCGACGCTGGCGGACCGCGGTCGTTGGGAGGACGAGGGCGACGTCGATTGGCTCGCGCGGTACTACGAAGACCTGGCCCCCGTCCGCCTCGCGACCCTCGTCGTCGCCCCCACGCACGCGCCCGTCGAGGTGACGGCGGGCCAGCGGGTGGTGTGGTTGGACCCCGGCATGGCGTTCGGGACGGGGCACCACCCCACGACCCGGCGGGTATTGGAGGGGCTCGAGACCCGCGACCTGCGCGGCGCCCGGGTCCTGGACGTCGGGGCGGGCAGCGGCATCCTGGCCGTCGCCGCCGACCTGCTGGGCGCCGCCCACGCGCACGGCGTGGACGTCGACGCCGCCACCGTCCCCGTCGCGAGGGCGACGGCGGCGCGCAACCGCTCCCGCGCGACGTTCGAGGTCGGCGAACTCGAGCCCGACCGGCCCGCCCACCAGGCGGACGTGCTGTGCGCGAACCTGTTCGCCGAAGCCCACGTCG
>JAVLCF010000043.1 GCA_031581195.1 Trueperaceae bacterium
CCTTCTCGGCGCCGGTAGCATCTCCCGCGCGCACGCCGCGGGCTACCTCGCCGCCGGCGCGGACCTCGTCGCGATCGCCGACCCCGACGCCGACGCCGCCGCCCGGCGCGCCGAGGCGTACGGCATCCGGGGCGTGTACGCCGACGCCGCCGCGATGTTCGCCGACGCGGACCTCGACGTCGTCAGCATCGCCACGCCGGTCTCCACCCACCACGACCTGGTGCTCGCCGCCGCGGAGGCGGGGGTGCACGTCCTGTGCGAGAAACCGATCGCGCTCGACCTGGCGCAGGCCGACGCGATGATCGAGGCCGCCGCCGCGGCGGGCGTGACGCTGCAGATCGGGCACCAGATGCGCAGCGACGCGGCGATCCAACGGGCGCACGCCCTGATCGCGTCCGGCGCGATCGGCGACGTGGCGTTCGTGCGGCTCCGCCAGGCGCACGACTGGGGCGGGGCGGCGGAGGTGCGCCCCAGCTTCCAGACGCGCGCGTCGGGGGGCGGCGGCACCCTGCTCGACAACGGCGTGCACCTGATGGACCTCGCGCGGCATTTGGCCGGCGACGTCGAGGAGGTGTACGCCCGGATCGCGACGCGGCGCTGGCCGGTCGAGCTGGAGGACACCGCGCACGTATCGCTCCGCTTCGCCAGCGGCGCGCTCGGGTCGGTGGAGACCAGCTGGAGTGCGACGGGGTGGGAGGAGGGCTTCTGGGTGTACGGCAGCGCCGGTGCGCTGGAGTGGACCAACCGCCACGCCGACCCGGTCCTGGTGCGTTCCTCCCGCGCCTCGGGTGGGGGGGACTGGGCGACGACCGACGTGGCGCGCGAGACCTTCGCCGCACCGAAGAGCCACACGGCGCAGGTCGCGGCGTTCCTCGCCGCCGTCCGCGGCGAAGGGGTCGTGCCGGCCACCGGCACCGACGGGCGCGAAGCGGTCCGGTTGGTGTTGGCCGCCTACGATTCGGCCGGCCGCGGCCTCCCCGTCACGGTGGGGGAGGAGGCGTCCGACCTTCGCGCGGCGATGGCGGACGTCGCGCCCGCCTGACGCGGGGCGGGCGACCGGTTCAGCGGTCGTCGCCGGAGCCGTGAATCGCGCCGCGCTCCTGCCGGGACGCGAGCTTCGCGAGGTTCGTTTCGGCGACCTCGTCGAGGGAACTGCCGAGGTCGACCGCGACGCTCGCGACGTACCACAGCACGTCCCCCAACTCCTTCACGAGCGCGTCGCGGACGTCGTCGTCCAGCGCGGCGCCCGGCGTCCAGCCGCCGTCGCGCATCGCCTTGCCGAGCTTCTCGGCGACCTCGCCGGACTCGCCGGCGAGCTTGAGGACGGGGTAGAGCAGGGTGGCGTCGTTCGGGTAGCGCGCGGTGCTGCGCGCGCCGGTCTCGTACTCCTGAAGGGTCATGCCCCCAGCCTACCGGCCGGCGTCGCCCGCCGACGCCGGGCGTCGCTCGTCTTGTCCGTCCCGCGAGGCCCGTGCTACCCTCTACGGGCCCGAACGGGCGACGGTCGGCGGTAGCTCAGTGGTAGAGCGATCGGCTGTTAACCGATTGGTCGCAGGTTCGAATCCTGCCCGCCGAGCCAACGCACCCCGATGCGGGGACCGACGCGCACGCGACCTCGTCGCGTGCGCGTTCGCGTACGGACCCTGTGCCGGCGGGCGCTCCTCGCGCGGCCTCAGGCGTCGGCGTCGTCGAGGCGCCGGCGCGTCAGCCGCACCTGCAGACTGCGGAGCAGGTCGGTGCTGCTCACGATGCCGGCCAGGCTCCCCGCGGCGTCCTGCACGATCAGGCGCTGTCCATCCACCTCCGCGATCTTCGCGAAGGCGTCCGCCGCGCTTGCGGTGGGCGCGATCGTGGCGACCTCGCGCCGCATGACGTCCCCGACCGACGCGTCCCGCGGGGCCGCCTCGAGGTCCTGCAGCCGGAGCGTGCCCAGCAGGTCGCCGCCGGGCCCGACGACGGGGAAGAACACGTGCCGCCGGGCGATGACGGTGTCGACGAAGTCGGCGACCGACATCGACGCGCCGACGGTCTCCACCTCGCGCGTCATGATCTCGCGGACCGGGACGTCGTCGAGGACGTCGCGGACGATGGCGTGGCGGGTCTCCGCCTGCACGGCGGCGTAGACGAAGACGGCGATGGCGACGAGGAACAGGTTGAACGTCACGAGGCCGAACAGGCCCATGCCGACCGCCACGACCTGGCTGACGGTCGCCGCGATGCGGGTGGCGCGGAGCGGTCCGAGCGCCATCGCCAACAGTGCGCGCAGCACCCGACCGCCGTCCATCGGGAGGGCGGGCAGGAGGTTGAAGACCGCCAGGACGACGTTGACGGTCGCGAGGTAGGCGAGGACGACCAACGCGACGCCCGCCGACGCCCCCACGACCGCCACGACGCCCCCCAACCCCACGCCGAGCAGCAGGCTGGCGACGGGACCGGCGATCGCGACGATCGCCTCGTCGCGCGGGCGTTCGGGCATCTCGTCGAACTGCGCGATCCCGCCCAGGATCCACAGGCGGATCTCGCGGATCGTCACGCCGAACCGGCGGGCGACCAGCGCGTGCGCGAGCTCGTGCAGCAGCACGCTGAGCACCAGCCCGAGGGCGCCGGCCAAGCCCAGGAGCCAGGGGGTGGCGCCCGCCTCCAGGCGGGCGGGATCGACGTCGAGCGAGAGCAGGTCGGCGTACGTGCCGACGCGGGTCCCGATCAACCACGTCAGGAGCACCACCAGCAGCGCGAACGTCGCGTCGAGGCGGATGGGGATGCCGGCGATCGTGAACGGAAGGCGGTAGCCGGAACGCAGCATGCCGCACGCTACCGCCCGGCCGGAGGTGCGTCGGTGCGCGCTGGGCGCGGGGGTCAGTCCTCGTGCGTGCGGCGTTTCGCGGCGCCGGGCGGATCGGCGACCGCGAGGCGGGCGGCGGCCCAGGCGCGCTTCTTGTCCAGCTCCTCGTCGGGCGCGTCGTCGCCGAGGTCGGCGTAGTGCAGCACCGCCTCCTCGTTCGCGGCGAGCACCTGATTCAGGATCGCGTGCAGCGACTCGCGGACCGCCAACCCCTCGCGGAGCATGTCCTGCATCTCCAGGACGCGGTCCACGAGTTCGGCGTGCGGCATCGCTTCGAGTTCGCTGCGGGTGCGCTGCATGAGCCTCCTTCCCGCACTCTACCGCCCCGCCGGGCGGCACCGGGCCGCCCGGTATCGTGCGGCATGCCCGACCGCCCCGACGACCCCATGCTCCCCGACGACCCCACCCGAGCGACCCTGACCGCGCTGGCCGCCGCCTACCGGCGCGGAGCGGTGCGCCCGAGCGACGTGACCGAGGCCTGCCTCGCGCGCATCGAGCCGGGTCCGGTGTGGCGGACCGCGACCGCCGACCGCGCGCGGGCCGCGGCCCGCGCCGCCGACCGCGCGTTCGCCGCCGGCGTCGACCTCGGGCCGCTCCAGGGGATTCCGCTCGCGGTGAAGGACCTGTTCGACATGGCGGGGGAGATCTCCGCCGCCGGGTCGGCCGCGCGCCTCGCGCGCGGCGAGGTCGCCGCGGTCGACGCGCCGGTCGTGGCGCGCCTCGACGCGGCCGGCGCGGTGCTGCTGGGCCGGACGCACATGCCCGAGCTCGCCTTCTCCGGGCTCGGGCTCAACCCCCACGTCGGGACGCCCGACCGGGTGGGGGGGCCCGGCGAGGTGCCGGGGGGCTCCTCGAGCGGGTCCGCCGTCGCGGTCGCGCGGGGCGAGGCGGTCGCCGCCCTCGGGTCCGATACCGGCGGGTCGGTCCGCATCCCCGCGGCGTTCCAAGGCCTCGTGGGGCTCAAGGTGACCGACGGGGCGCTGCCCCCCGAGGGGATCGTGCCGCTGTCGACGACGCTCGATACGACCGGGCCGATCGCTCGAAGTGTGGAGGACGCCTGGGCGATGTGGCGGGCGTTGGCGGCCCTGCCGCCCGCCCCCATGCCGGACGCGCCGGGTGCGTTGCGCCTGGCGGCGCCGCCCACGGTGCTGCGCGAGGCGCTCGACGCGCCGGTCGCCGCGGCGTTCGATGCGGCGCTCGACGCCGTCCGCGCGGCGGGGCACGCCGTGGACGAAGCGCCGCGGCCCCTCCTAGCCGAGCTGCACGCGCTCTACCCTCGCTACGGGAGTTTCGCGGCGCACGAGGCGTGGGCGATCCACCAGGCGCTCCTCGAGGGGGGCGACCCGCCGGTCGATCGCCGCATCGCGGCGCGCATCCGCGCGGCGGAGGGGCGCCCGTCGAGCGACTACGTGCGGCTGCACCGCACGCGCGACGCGCTGCGGGCGGAGCTCTGGGCGGACCTGCAGGGCGTGGACGCGGTCCTCGCGCCGACCGTCGCCGTGACGCCGCCCGCGCGAGCCCCGCTCGAGGGGGACGACGACGCCTACGTCGCGGCGAACGGGGCGGTGCTGCGCAACACGACGCTCTTCAACCTGGCCGGGGGACCGGCGGCGACGCTTCCGCTCGATCCGGTCGCCGGGATCGGGCTGATGGTCGCGACCGCCCCCGGGCGCGAGGGGCACGCCCTGGCGGTCGCCGCGGCGGCGCGGGCCGCGCTCCGGTCGGCCTGACGGGCGCGCTCAGGCGCCTTCGGGTGTGAACGCGCGCGGGGTGGGCGGGGGCGTGCCCCCCTCGTCCTCGGGCGGCGCGGGCGGCGCGCCGCCCCGCGCGCGGAGCAGCAGGAGGGCGGTGACGAGCCCACTGCCGTACTTGACGGCGACGTCGGTGGTGATGACCTGCAGCATCCACGTCGCGGTCGCGAACGGCATGCCGGCGAACGCCAGGACGGTGAACAGGACGGTGTCGAGCGGAGCGGAGACGGCGTTGCTGCCCAGCACGCGGGTGAGCCAGCGGCGTCGGGCGAGGCGCTGGAAGATCTCCGTGTCCGCCGCCTCCGACGCGAGGATCGTGAAGAAGCTGACCGCGACGAAGCGAAGCGGCGTGGCGAGGGACAGGGCGGCCGCGACGTTCGCGAGGGCGGCGACCGCGATCATGGTGTAGACCGCGGGGCGCCCGAAGCGGTGGACGCGGTCGCGTTGCGTGAACGTCACGCCGAAGAACAGCGTGCCGACGTTGATCAGGAACCAGTCGCCCAGGGGAAGGAACGCGTCCAGCGTGTAGTTCGCGAGGAGGGTGGCGGCGACGTAGACGCTCATCGCGCCCACCATCTCCGCGCGGCGCGTGGGGAACGCCAATAGCAACGCCGCGCCCAGCACCGTGGTGCCGACGGCGGACAGGTCGGCGGGCGTCCCGATCCGCGCGGCGACGGGGACGGCGGCCAGCACGCCGGCGGCGAGCACGATCCCGCCGCGCGCGGCGGAGCGGCGTAGCGCCTGGGCGGCGGCGTCGGCGAACAACGCCCCGAAGAAGACGAGCGTCGCGAGCGGGAGGTGGTCGGGGGGCGTCTGGCCGAACCCGGCCATCCACAGGAGCGCGACCGCGCCGAACGTCACGCCGAGCGGCAGCAACGCGAGCCGCGCGAGGTCGGCGGGGCGGACGGTCGGAGCGGACGGGTGGTGCACGGGGACCTCCGGGGCGAACGCGAGGGGCTTCAGGGCGGGACGGTCAAGGCTCCGCGCAACGCGGCGCGCGCGGCGGTGACGACGTCGCCCCCCGGCGGGACCGGGGGGCGATGCTGGTCGGGGCGGGAGGATTCGAACCTCCGACCCCCTCGTCCCGAACGAGGTGCGCTACCAGACTGCGCTACGCCCCGACGCGAAGGAAAAGAATAGCAGCCCCCGGGGGGGTGGTCAAACGGAGCGGCCGCCGCCGCCCTCGGGCGCCGCGCCGTCGCCCTCGGGGTCGGGGGGGTCGGCGTCGTCGGGCGCGGCCGCCTCGTCGACCGGAAAGGCGTCCTCGACCAGGTCGCGGACGACGTCGCCGGGAAAGCCGCGGCGCGTCAGGAACGCCCCCGCCTTCGCGCGGTTCGCGCGCGGGTCGGACGCGGCGAAGCGCCAGCGTTCCTTCGCCAGTACGCCGGCCGCCGCCTCGCGCTGCTGCGCGTCGTCGAGCTCCCCGAGGAGCGTCTCGCGCGTCGCTTCGTCCAGGCCGCGGCGGGCGAGCTCCCGCGCCAACGCCAGGCGTCCCTTCCGGTGGGCGCGACCGCGGACGTGGGCCGCCCCGACGCGCGCGTCGTCGAGCAGCTCCAGGTCCGCGAGGCGCGCGAGCGCCGCCGTTGCGGAGGCGTCGTCGACCCCGCGGCGCGCGAGGCGCGCCGCGAGCTCCTGGCGGGTGTAGTCGCGTTGGGCGAGCAGGCGCAGCAGGTACGCGACCGCGTCTCCGACCGGATCGGGGGGCGCGTCGCTCACCGCAGGACCGAACTCGGGTCGAGGCGCGCCGCGCGGCGCGCGGGGAGGAGGCCGGCGACGGCGCTGGTGACGAGCGACACCGCCGCGACCCAGGCGACGTCGAACGCCGCGACCTCCACCGGGAGGCGGGTGATGAAGTACAGGTCCCCCGGGAGGGGAAACGGCTGGACGCGGAAGTACGCCGAGACGGCCAGGCCCAGCCCCACCCCGAGGAGCGTGCCGCCGCCCCCCAACAGCAGGCCCTCGAGCGTGAACGTCGCCAGCACGTCCCGCTCGCGCGCCCCGAGCGCCCGCAACGCGGCGATCTCCTTCGTCTTCTCCGCGACCGTGAGCACCAGGACGTTGGCGATGCCCATCGCCGCGACGAGGACGATGAGGAACACCACGACGGAAATGACCGCCTTCTGCAACCGCAGTTGCGTCACGAGCCCCCCGAACAACGACGACCAGGGGATCGCCCGCATGCCGACGTCGGCGGCGAGCGCGCGGCCGACCTCGCCGGCGCGGCTCGGGTCGGTCAGGCGCAGGTGGTAGCCGCTGATCGCGCCCGGGGCGTCGAGCATCCGCTGCACCGTCGCGAGGGAGGCGTACGAGGCGACGCCGTCGATCAGTTCGTTGCCGACCCGGAAGCTCGACGCCACCTCGAACCGCGTGCGGTTCCCGTCGATGTCCTGCACGAGGACCTCGTCGCCGTCGAGGACCCCGAGCGACAACCCGAGCGACCCCCCGAGCACCAGCCCCCCGGCGGCGAGCGCGTCGCCGGCCGCGCGAAGCGCCGGGAGGTCCAGGACCGCGGTTTGCGCGGCGGGATCGACGCCCAACAGTTGCGTGTAGCCCTGCCGACCGGTCACGCCGAGCGTCGCGTCGGCGCGCCGCGCGATGAGCGCCTCGACGGCGAGGAACGGGGCGACCGCCACGACCTCGGGGTGCGCCGCGAGGCGCGCCTCGACGTCGTCCCGGGCGGCGGTCCGGCCGTCGGCTTCGTACGTGCGGAGCGTGACGTGCGGCGTCGCGCGGAGGGTGCTGCTCAGGAGTTCGTCGATGAAGCCGTTCGTCAGGGACAACGCGGTGATCAACACCGCGACCCCGACCGCGACGCCGCCCAGCGTCAGGGTGGTCTGCAGGCCGCGCCGCCGCACGTGCGCGAGGGCGAGGTACAGCGGCGTGGGCACGACGTCAGCGGGCGCGGGCGAGGAGCGGATCGGGGCCGTCGAACGCCGCCGCGGCCCGGTCGAGGTGGGGCCCGTCGTAGCCGTAGCGCACGACGGTGACCTCGACGTTCCGGACGCCCCACGCGACGGCGCTGGCGTAGTCCTCGAACCACACGTCCAGCTGGTTCGTCTTGCGGGCGTGCATGGTGTCCTCGACCACGAACGGACCGTGCCGGTCGAGGAGGCTTTGGAAGTAGCCGGCGCCGCCGCCGCGGGCGCTGCCGAGGTCGGTGAGGCGGACGAGGGAGCCGTACGGCAGGTCGTCGCTCAGCAGGTCGCGGCTCACCGCGACGACCCCGAAGCGGGTCGACGTCCCGGTGGCCGTGACGTCGGGCGTCGCGTCGGTCTGCTCCGGCAGGGAGTTGTAGCCGGTCGCGCGCACGCGCAGCGTCGGCGTGGCGGGGGGGCCGTGCGCCGGGCCGTCGGGATGGGCGCCGTGCAGCGGCGCGTCGAGGACGCGGACCTCCGCCTCGACGCGCAGGTCGACCGGCGCGCCGCGATCCAGGATCGCGCCGAGGCCGACGACGGCCAGCGCGAGGGCGGCGACGGTGGAACGCGCGACGGTGGGGGCGGCGAGCTGCGGCACGGGCCCTCCCTTCTGGCGCGACGCTAGCATCGCCGCGTGACGCGAACGTGACGCCGGCCGACGCGCGCGGGGGGGTACCGCCGCGCTACCATGACGCCGCCATGCCCGCCGTCACCCTCGACGTCCTCGCCCGCGACGGTGCCGCCCGCACCGGCCGCCTCACGACGGCGCACGGCGCCGTCGCGACGCCGGCCTTCGTCGGAGTCGCGACGCAGGGCACCGTCAAGAGCGTCCCGCCGGAGGCGGTGGCGGAGACCGGCACCCAACTCCTGTTCGCGAACACGTACCACCTGTACCTCCGGCCCGGCGCGGAGATCGTGGCCGCCCACGGCGGCCTGCATCGCTTCATGGGCTGGGACGCGCCGATCCTCACCGACTCCGGCGGGTTCCAGGTGTTCAGTCTCGGGGCCGGCATCGAGCACGGCGTGGGGAAGGTCGCGTCGATCTTCCCCGGGGAGGCGGGCGCCGCGGCGGGCGCCCCGCCCGCCCGGCCGGGGGGCGGGCTGGTGCGCGTCGGGGAGGACGAGGTCGAGTTCACCAGCCACGTCGACGGCTCCCGACACGTGTTCACGCCGGAACGCTCGATTCACGTCCAGCGGGCGTTGGGCGCGGACGTCGTGCTGGCGTTCGACGAGTGCACGAGCCCGCTCCACGACGAGGGGTATACCGCCGCGAGCGCGGAGCGGACGCACCGCTGGGCGGAGCGTTCGCTCCGCGCGTTCGTGGAGAGCGACGCCCGCCACGGCTACCCGCAGGCGCCGTACGGCGTCGTGCAGGGCGGCGCCTTCGAAGCGGTCCGGCGGGCGTCGGCCCGGACCCTCGCCGCGATGCGGGTGCAGGGGCGGGGGTTCGACGGCTTCGCGATCGGAGGGAACCTGGGCGACACGCGCGAAGCGATGTACCGGGTGCTGGACTGGACGGTGCCGGAGTTGCCCGACGGGCCGCCCCGCCACCTGTTGGGGATCGGCGACGTCCCCAGCGTCTTCGAGGCGGTCGAGCGGGGCGTCGATACGTTCGACAGCGTCGCGCCGACCCGAAACGCCCGCAACGGCGGGGTGTTGCGGCGCTTGGACGACGACGGCACGCCGCTGCCGTCGTTCCGGATGAACCTCAAGAACGCGCGCTTCCGCGACGACCTGCGCCCCATCGACGAGGGCTGCGGGTGCGCGACGTGCCGGACCTACAGCCGCGCCTACCTGCGGCACCTGCTGAAGGCCAACGAGCAGCTCGGCCCGCAGTTGGCGACGGTGCACAACCTGCACTTCATGGCGGACCTGATGCGACGGATCCGCGAAGCGATCGCCGCCGGCCGCTTCGCGGACCTCAAGCGCGCCTGGTTGGCGCCCCTCGAGACGGTCAGGGACCGACCTCCAGGAGGTCCACCTGCGTCCCGTCCGGCGTGAGTCGCCGCACGACCCCGACGCCGGGGACGACGAACAGGTCGACGCGGCTGCGGGCGCCGCTGCTGGTCGTCACCGTCCGGCGGACGTGCACGGCGTTGAAGCGCCCGGCGGGCGTGCGCACCCCGCGCGGACCGACGACCTCCCCCTCGACCGTCCACGTCAGGTCGCCCGCCCGGGCGGTCCCCCGCCAGGTCGCGCCCGCCGTCAACGGCGGGGCGGGGAACAGTGGGAGGGGTGGGTCGTAGCGGGTCACGACGCCGCCCGCGGCGGTGCCGTACGAGCGGACGCCGGCGGCGTCCACGACCAGCAACTCCTCGCTGATCGGCACGCCCGCTAGGGCGTGCGTCCGCCGGAGCGCGACGGCGTCCTCCGCGAGGCCGTCGGGGGGCGACGTCCACGCCGACAGGCGTTGCGTTTCGCCGTCCTCGTAGGTCCAGGTGGTGCCCGGCGTCGCCGGGTAGTACCCCGCTTGGGCGGCCGCCAGGCCGCCCTGGAGCAGGGCGGCGAGGGCGACGAGGGCGAGGGTCGCCCGGTGCGCGACCGACCGGCGGCCCCGGGCGGGCCTCCGTCCGGCCGCGCCGGTCACGTGTCGTCCCCGCCGGAGAGGGCTCGTGCGCGGGCGGTGGCGGCCTCGACCGCCTCCATCAATGCGAACCGGGTGCCGTGCCGCTCGAGCTCCCGGACGCCGGCGATGGCGGTCCCTCCTGCCGACGCGACCTCGTCCTTGAGGTCGGCGGGGCCGTCCTCCTCCAGGAGGGCGGCGGCGGCGCGCAGCACGTCGCGCGCCAACGCGCGCGCCTCCTCCCGCCCGAAGCCGGCGCGGACCCCGCCGTCGGCGAGGGCTTCGGCGACGAGGGCGGCGTAGGCGGGGCCGGACCCCGCGAGGCCGGTGAAGGCGTCGAAGCGCGCTTCGGGGAGGGGATGGACCCGCCCGACCGCCTCGAACAACGCCTCGGCGAAGGCGACGTCCTCCGCGGTCGCGTCCGACAGCGACGCGAGGGCGGTGGAGGACACGCGAGCGCGCGCGCCGAGGTTCGGCATGGCGCGAATCACGCGGCGGCTCCCGACCCGGCGCGCGATCGCGTCGGCGGGGACGCCCGCCATGATCGACACGTAACAGCCGCCGCGCCGCGCGATCAGCGGCGCGACGCGTTCGAACGCCTGCGGCTTCACGCCGATCAGGACCCGTTCGGCGCGGTGGACGCCGTCGTCGTCGAGCGTCGCGACGCCGTGCGCGGCGGCGAGCGCCGCCCGCCGGTCGGGGTCGGGATGGTAGATCCCGACGTCGTCGGCCTCCAGCACGCCGGCGCGGAGGGCGCCGGTCAGGACCGCGCCGCCCATCTTGCCGGCCCCTACGATGGCGAGTTTCACGTGGCCTCCTCTCCGTTCGAGGCGTCAGCCTACCGCGCCGACGTCCGCTCGGGCGTGCCCGTGGCCGGGCGGCGGACGGCGGCCCCGACCGCCGCCCCGACGGCGTCGGCCCGCGCGTCCCACGCGGCGGCGGTCCGGCCGGGACGGCGTGCGCGACCGCGTCGGCGAACGGCACGTCGAGCCGGCCCGCTCCGGGTGGGGCGGGCCGGCTCGGAGCGCCCGGCGATGCCGGCAGGGGCGCGCCGGTGGGGGATGCGGGGGGCGCACGCCGGTGCGGTTCAGCGGATGCCGGGCGGCACCTGCGCCTGCGGTGGTTCGGGCAGGTCCGCGGGCATGGGGACGCCCTCGAGGCGTTTGGCGACCGCGGTTTCGTTGCAGCCGACGAAGAACGGGCAGCGCAGGCACTCGCTCCAGACGCGGGGGTGCAGGTCGCGGGTCTTGTCGATGACGTCGAACCCGCACTTCTCGAAGAACGGCACGGAGTACGTCCACGCGAACAGGCGGGGGATGCCGATGCGGCGCGCTTCGGTTTCGCAGGCGTCGACGAGGGCGGTGCCGACGCCGCGCGCCTGCACGTCGGGGGCGACGGCGAGGCCGCGGACCTCCGCGATGTCGCCCCACAGGACGTGCAGCGCGCCGTTCCCGGCGAACCGCGTGGTGCCGTCGGGCGCCACGAGCTCCGCGACGACGAAATCGCGGAGGTTCTCGAAGATGCTCGGCATCGGCCGGACCAGCATGCGGCCCTCGGTCGCCCAGTGCCCGATCGTCTCGAAGATGCGGGGGACGTCCTCGGCGCGGGCGGGCCGCACCCGGAGGGTGGCGTCGTCGGGCGCGACGGCGCTCACGGCGCCGCTCACGGCGCCGCTCCCACCGGGGGCTCCTCGGGCCCGTGCGCCGCGAGCGACGCGCGGAGCGCCGCGATGCGTTCCGCGACGCGGGCGGGCGCGGTCCCGCCGAAGCTGTCGCGCGCCGCGACGACCGCATCGAGATCGAGGACGCCGTAGGCGTCCGCGTCGAGCGCCGGGTGTTCCGCCTGCAGCACCTCGAGCGGCAGCGCCTCGAGTGGGACGCCGCGCTCGAGAGCGTGCGCGACCAGGCGCCCGACGACCTCGTGCGCTTCGCGGAACGGGACGCCCCGCTTCGCGAGGTGGTCGGCGAGGTCGGTGGCGTTCGCGTAGGCCGCGCCCGCCGCGGCGTGCATGGCGTCCGGCTTCGCCTCGATGCGTGGCACCAACTCCGCCTGCAGCGTCAGGCACGCCCGCAACGTCGCGACGGCGTCGAAGACGCCCTCCTTGTCCTCCTGCATGTCCTTGTTGTACGCGAGCGGGAGCCCCTTCATGACGGTCAGGAGGCCCATCAACGCGCCGTAGACGCGGCCGGTCTTCCCGCGGATGAGTTCGGGGACGTCGGGGTTCTTCTTCTGCGGCATGATGCTGCTGCCGGTCGTGTGGCTGTCGGGCAGCTCGACGAAGCCGAACTCCTGCGACGACCAGAGGATCAACTCCTCCGACATGCGCGAGAGGTGCATCATCACCACCGCCGCGGCGGACAGGAACTCGAGGGCGAAGTCGCGGTCGCTGACCGCGTCCAACGAGTTCTCCGCGGGGCCGGCGAAGCCCAACAGCGTCGCGGTCCGGTGGCGGTCGATGGGGAAGGTCGTGCCGGCGAGGGCGCCCGCCCCGAGCGGGGAGACGTCGAGGCGCTTCAGCACGTCGCGGAGCCGGTCCTCGTCCCGCGCGAACATCTCCTGCCAGGCCAGCAGGTGGTGCGAGAAGGCGACCGGTTGCGCGACCTGGAGGTGCGTGTAGCCCGGCAGCACGACCCCCTGCCACCGGTCGGCGGCGTCGACGAGCACCTCCCGGTTGCGGCGCAGCAGAGCCAGCAGGACCCGCACGTGCCGCCGCAACCAGAGGCGCAGGTCGGTCGCGACCTGGTCGTTGCGGCTGCGGGCGGTGTGGAGCTTCCCCCCGACCGGCCCGATGCGTTCGGTCAGGGCCGCCTCGAGGTTCATGTGGACGTCCTCGAGGGCGACCCGCCAATCGAAGCGGTCGCGTTCGACGTCGCGGCGCAGGTCCTCGAGGCCGCGCAGGATCGCGGCGGTCTCCTCGGCCGTGAGGATGCCGGTCTCGCCCAGCATGGTGGCGTGCGCGACGGACCCGTCGAGGTCGTCGAGCGCCATCGCTTTGTCGACGTCGATCGACGCGTTGAACGCCTCGACGAGCGCGTCGGTGTCGCCGACGAAGCGGCCCCCCCACATGCGCGGTCCGTCGCTCATGGCGTCGCCTCGTGCGGGGCGGCGTCGGTCTGGCGTTGCCAGACCCCCCCGACGCGCTTGCGCATGCGGACCGCCCCGGCCTCCGTGCCGGCGTCGCGGTAGCCGAGACGCAGGTAGTACGCGCGCAGGTCGGCGTGGTCGGCGGGGAGGTCGAGGGTCAGGTGGGGCACGGCGCGCTTGATGGCGAGCGCTTCGAGTTTCGTCATCAACCAGCGCCCGAACCCCTGGCCGCGCGCGTCGGGACGCGTCGCGATGCGGTCGAGATGCCACCCGCCCCCCTGCCAACGCCACCGGAGGGCGCACAGCGCCTCCCCGCGATCGTCCTCGAGCACGACCGCGCCGCCGTCCGCCAGCCACGCTCGCATGCCGGCCTCGTCCTCGCCGGAGGGGTCGGCGCCGTCCGCGTCCCGACCGACGCGCCAGAGGGCGGCCAGGCGGGCGGCGTCCGTTTCGCCGGCCCAGCGGAGGCGGGCCGCTTCGTAGGCGCGTCCGGACCCGAGGGGGGCGGCGTCCTCGCTCACGCGTCGCCCGAGTCGTCGGCCAGCTGCCGCGCGATGCGCAGCCGCAGGGCGTTGAGCTTGATGAAGCCGTCCGCGTCGCCCTGGTCGTACACGTCGTCCTCTTCGAACGTCACGACGTCCTCGCGGTAGAGGCTGTGGGGGCTGCGGCGCCCGAGGATCGTGACCGATCCCTTGTACAGCTTCAGGCGGGCGGTGCCGGTGACGGGGCGCTGCACGTGATCCATGAACGCCTGCATCGCTTCGCGTTCGGGGGCGTACCAGAACCCGTCGTACACCGCTTGGGCGTACGTCGGCACCATCTCGTCGCGGAGCTTCAGGACCTGCCGGTCGAGGGTGAGTTGTTCGACCGCCTTGTGGGCGTGGAACAGCAACGTCCCGCCGGGCGTCTCGTAGCACCCGCGGGACTTCATGCCGACGAAGCGGTTCTCGACGAGGTCGACGCGTCCGACGCCGTGCGCGCCGGCGATGGCGTTCGCCGTTTCGAGCAGCTCGACGGGGGCGAGGCGTTCGCCGTCGATGGCGACCGGATCGCCGTGCTCGAAGTCGATCTCCACGACGCGGGCTTCGTCCGGTGCGGCCTCGGGGTCGGTCGTGCGCCGCCACATGCCGGCCGGCGGTTCGGTCCAGGGGTCCTCGAGGACGCCGCCTTCGTAACTGACGTGGAACAGGTTGGCGTCCATCGAGTAGGGCTTCTCCTTGCTGACGGGGACGTCCATGTCGCGCTCGCGCAGCCACGCGATCAGGTCCTCGCGGCCCCCGAGGTCCCACTCGCGCCAGGGTGCGACGACGCGGATGTCGGGCGCCAACGCGTAGGCGGACAGCTCGAAGCGCACCTGGTCGTTGCCCTTCCCGGTCGCGCCGTGCGAGACGGCGTCCGCGCCGTCGCGCTCCGCGATCTCGACCATGTGTTTCGCGATCAGGGGGCGCGCGAAGCTGGTGCCGAGCAGGTAGTACCCCTCGTACAGCGCGCCGCTGCGCAGGACGGGGAACACGAAGTCGCGGACGAACGCCTCGCGCAGGTCGACGGCGTACGCCTTCGTCGCGCCCGTCGCGAGGGCGCGGCGTTCCGCCTCCTCGACCTCCTCCCCCTGCCCGATGTCGGCGGTGAAGGCGATGACCTCGGCGTCGTAGGTTTCCTTCAGCCAGGCGAGGATGACGGAGGTGTCGAGACCTCCGGAGTAGGCGAGCACGACTTTCGAGACGTCGGACGGCATGCGGGCCTCCTAGGCGGATGCCCCACGGGGCATCCGCCGACCGCGGCGGTGACGCCCGTGGGTGAGGGGGTCAGGGGCGTCGGGCGCGGCGGGGGAGGAGGGGGGTCGCGGGGGTGGCCATGGGGGGCGATTCGGCGCGCGTGCAAGGTCATGCAGCGCGGATGCGCATCAAGGTAGCACCGTCTCCGACGGCGGTCAAGCGGCCCGCGGGGGCGGCGCGGCGGGGGCGGACGCCCCGTCCGGCGGCGCGACGTCCCGCCGCGCGGCGAGGCCGACCGCCACGGCGGCGGCGAGGACGAGGACCGCGCCGAGCGCCCCGACCGCCCCGAGCCGTTCCCCGAACCACACCCAGGCGAGGGCGCCGGCGACGACCGGTTCGACCGTCGCGACGACCACCGCGAGCGAGGCGCGGGCGCGTTTCAGCCCGAGGCCGTACACGAGGTAGGCGACGTACGTCGAGACGAGCGCGAGGGCCGCGAGGAGCGTCCACGCGACCGGGGGTTTCGCGCTCCACGCGACGAACGGGGCGAGACCGAGCGCGCCGAGGGGCAGCACGACGGCGTACAGCGCTTCGGGCCGGCGGCCGTGCAGGAGGCGTTTGCCGAGGAGGTAGTAGCTGGCGTAGCCGAGGCCGGCCGCGAGGCCCCACGCGACGGCGGCGGGGGTGGGCGCGACGGTGCCGCCGGCCTCCGCTCCGGTGGCGACCAACGCCACCCCGAGGGTGGCGGCGGCCACCCACGCCCACTGGCGGCGGCCGGGGCGTTCGCCGAGGACGGGGCCCGCCAGGAGCGTCACCCAGGCGGGGGCGGTGTAGAGCAGCACGAAGGCGACGGCGATCCCCCCGGTTTCGACCGCGCGGGCGATGGCGACGTAGAACGCCGTGACGCCGACCGCGGCGAACAGCGCGACGCCCCCCACCGAGCGCCGGTCGAAGCGCCGCAGCGAACCGGCCAGCGTCGCGTGCAACGCGAAGGCGGCGCCGGCGAACGTCGCGCGCCAGAAGGCGATCTCGATCGCGCCCATCCCGAGGGCGAGGAGGCCGGCGGTGAAGACGCCCAGCAGCCCCCACAGGACCGCTGCGAGGAGGACGAGGAGGAGGCCGACCCCTTCGCGCGTCACCGGCGGACGCCGCGCGCTTCGGGGAGACCGAAGGCGCGGGCGAGCTCCGGCTCGCGTTCGCGCAGCCCCCACATCCGTTCCCGGTCGTGGAGGGTCTCGACGACGAAGCCGACGAGGTTCACCGCGTACAGGGCGGCGAGGAGCCCCCAGGAGACGACCGGCGCGAGCCCGAGCGGGCCGGCGCCGCCCCCCTGCGCGCCGAGGAGGGCGTCGGCCCCGAGGAGCGCCCAGGGCACCAGCAGCAGCAGACCCCAGCCTTCGTCGGCGTGCCCGGCGCCGGGCACCACGAGCGCCAACAGGTGGTACGCGAACGTGCGGGGGGCCCGCCGGAGGAGGCGGGGGCGGGGCACGAGCAGCTGCAGCGTCGTGCCGAGCGCCAGGAGCGCCGCCAGGCCGAGCGCCGCCCCGCCGGCCCAGGCGGGGACGCCCGCCGGGAGGGCGGCGGGCAGCGCGGCCCAGGGGCGGCGGACGGCGTCGGCGAGGGCGGCCCGCAGGTCCGCGCCGGCGGCGCGGCGCACCTCGTGCGGCGTGGGCACGGCGTACAGCGGCGCGTCGGGCGTCAGGGTCGCGTGGAGGGGGGAGGGGTCGGGCCCGCGGCCGAGCGCCCAGCGGGCGACCGGTTCGCGCGGGTCGAGCGCGAGGGCCGCTTCGAACGCCGCGACGCGGGCGGCGCCCCCGTCGGGCGCGTCGAGCGTCGCGAGGTTCGTTCGCGCCTCCGCCAGGTCCCCCGCCGCGCGCCACGCGTCGAGGGCGGCCGCCCGGTCGCCGCGCTGCAGGTGACCGAGCCCGCGCAGCAGGTCGGCGTACGGACCGTCGGGGAGCGAAGCGAGGGCGCGCTGGGCGTCCTCGCTGGCGAGCGTGCCGGACCGGAGGGCGGGGGCGACGTCCGCCCCGCGGGCGTGGGTCCCCGCGATCACCAGCTGCGTCGCGGCGGCCAGCAGGAGGGCGAGGAGGACCAGCTTCTCGGTGGTGCTCGCGTAGCGCGGCGCCCACGCCCGCCCGAGGGCGACCGGGTGGCGTCCCCGTTCGCGGCGTTGCTTGAGGAGCAGGTGTTGCGCCCGCCAGGCCTTCGCCACGATCGTGGTCCACACCAGCGCGAAGGTGGCGGCGAGGGCGGCGGCCCCCCATACCCCCAGGCGCCCCAACGCCGCGACGGTGGCGGCGGCGGGGTCGCGGGCGAGGCCGGGACGCAGCGCCTCGGCGCGGGCCCGCCACGTCGCAGCGTCCGGGTCGTCGGCGGCGGCGAGGGCGTCGGCGGCCGCGGCGAGGGCGGCGCGCGAGGCGGGCACCTGCGGGGCGGCGACCCGCCAGGCGGCGGGCGCGAGGATGCGGACGCGGGGGACGTCGCCGGCCTCCGCCGCGGCGTGCAGGGCGGCGTCGGGGAAGCCGTACGCCGCGCGGAGCGCCGGGTCGGTGGCGAGCCGCGGGTCGTACCCGCGGGCCGCAAGGTCGCGGGCGGCCGCCTCGAACGTCGTGCGGGCGAGGTCGCTGCGGCCGGCGTCGAGGAGGGCGGTCGCGACCCCGAACGCCTCGAAGAACGGCGCGGCGGCGGCGGCGTCCGCCGCGGCGCGCCAGCGGGCGTCGTCCTCGGGCGCGGCCTGCGCGGCGCGCAGCGCGCGCCACGGGTCGGTCGGGTCCCGTTCGGCGGCGGCGACCGGGTCGGCGGCGTCCGCGGCGCCGCGCCGCAGCGCGGTGAAGGTCGCGGGGGCGACCCCGAAGCGGACCGGGGGGCCGGCCGTGCTCGGGTCGACGGTGCGGACGGTGGTACCGCCGTCGGCGAGGGCGTACCCGACGCGCAGGGCGTCCCCGTCCGCGGCGAGGGCGGTGGCGGGGCCGGGCAGGGCTCGCCGCTGCGTCGCGACGCCGGTGGCGGGGTCGAGGCGGACGAGGGAGGCTCCCTGCGCGAACCAGACGCCGTCGGGCCGGACGACGGCCGCCGTGAGGGGCCCGCCGGCGGGGGAGCGCGCGTGCCGCCAGGGCGTGGCGTCGCCCCGGCGGGCGACGAGGGTCGCGCCGTCGCGGGTGACGTCGAGGTCGGGACGGGAGGGGGACCGGGTGGGGGGCGCGGCCGTGGGGGAGACGTCGGTGGTCGTGACGTCGGTCGCCGTGAGGGGGGTCGCCGTGAGGGGGGTC
>JAVLCF010000044.1 GCA_031581195.1 Trueperaceae bacterium
GAGAAGGCGGGGGAGTACCTGTTGGAGCATCCGGAGGTGATGCAGGAGATCCGCGCGCGGGTGACGGCGCACCTGAAGGGCGAGACCGACGCCGCACCCGACGGCGCGGACGCGCCCGGTGACGGCGCCGACGCCCCCGACGCGGAGCCCGCGCCCGCCCCCGAGGGGGGCGCCGCGTGAACGCCCTCGTTTGGCTCCTCGTCGGGGGGCTCCTCGGGGTCGTGGTCGGTGGCGCGGTGGCGCTCGCGGTGCGCCGCGGCCGCGACCAGGAGGTCCTCGACGCCGCCCGCGCCGACGCCGACCGCGTCCGCCGTGAAGCGGAGACGGACGCCGACGCGATCCGCGAGCGCGCCGAAGCGGACGCCGACGGCCTCCTCGAGCGCGAGCGCGAGCGGGTGCAGGGGGAGGTCGAACGCGAACGCGAACGCCTGCGCGCCGACCTGACCCGCGAACGCGAGGACGCCGACCGCGACCTCGAGCGGGCGCGGGAGGAGGCGACGCGCGCCCGCGACGAGGTCGCGCGCGGGCGCGAGGACCTCAAGCGTGAACGCGAGAAGCTCGACGGCGTCGAGGAACGCCTCACGCGCCGCGGCGAGCAGCAGGACGCCCGCGCGCTGCGCCTCGACGAGCAGGAGGAACGCCTCGACGTGCGCGAAGCGGAGCTGCGCGAGCGCGACGACGCCCTCGCGAACCGCGAGGCGGACGTCGACCGGCAGCTGCACGAGATCGCCGGCCTGACCCGCGACCAGGCGGAGGCCCGCGTCCTCGCCCGCGTCGACGGGGAGCTCGAGCGGGAGAAGGCGGTCCGCGTCCGCGCAGCGGTGGAGAGCGCCGACGCCGACGCGAAACGCAGGACGCAACAGATCCTCGCGCAGGCGATCCAACGCAGCGCCAGCGAGGTGTCCGCCGCCATCGCCGTCAGCGTCGTCCCCATCCCCAGCGACGCCATGAAGGGCCGCATCATCGGTCGCGAGGGCCGCAACATCCGCGCCTTCGAGGCGTTGACCGGCGTCGACCTGATCATCGACGACACCCCCGAGGGGGTGCTGCTGAGCAGCTTCAATCCGCTCCGCCGGGAGGTCGCCAAGCTCGCCCTGCAGGAGCTCGTCGAGGACGGCCGCATCCACCCCGCCCGCATCGAGGAGGTCGTGCAGAAGGCGCAGGCCGACATGCAGACCTACATCCGCGAGCGGGGCGAGGAGGCGGCGCTCGAAGCGAACGTCGTCGGCATCAAGCCGGGCCTCCTGCAGCTGCTGGGCCGGATGCACTTCCGCACCAGTTACGGCCAGAACATCCTGCAGCACAGCGTGCAGGTGGCGCACATGGCCGGCATCATCGCCGCGGAGCTCGGCCTCGACGAGGCCACCGCCCGCCGCGCCGGCCTGCTGCACGACATCGGCAAATCGATCGACCGGGAGATCGAGGGGACCCACACCGAGATCGGGGCCGGCCTCGGGCGTCGCTTCGGGGAGGCGGACGAGGTGATCGACGCGATCGCCAACCACCACGACCTCGACCGCAGTGCGACGCTGTTCCCCGTCCTCGTCAACGCCGCCGACGCCGTCAGCGCCGCGCGACCGGGCGCCCGCCGCGAATCGCTCGAGGTGTACCTCAAGCGCCTCGAGGCGCTCGAGAACATCGCCAGCAGCTTCCCCGGCGTCGAGAAGAGCTACGCCATCCAGGCCGGCCGCGAGGTCCGCATCGTCGTCGAGCCGACCGAGGTGAACGACGACCGCGCGGCGTTGCTGGCGCGCGACATCGCCGGCCGCATCGAACAGGACATGGAGTACCCGGGTCAGGTGCAGGTCACCGTGGTGCGCGAGACGCGCGCCGTGCAGTACGCCCGCTGACGCGCGCCGCCCCGTCCCCACGCCGCGGCGCAGTTGGTATCCTCCGGCGACTCCGGACGCCCGGCCGACCCCGCCCCCGCGCCCCGGCGCGACGGCGGGACGGCGGCGGCGCCGACCCGAGTGAGGTGCACCGTGTACGAGGCGAGCCCCGAAGCCCCCGGTCTCCCGTCCGCCGTCCCGCCGTCCCGTCCGCCCACCCCCCCGGCCCACGCCGGCGCGCACCCCCCGACCGTGAGCTCCGCGAGGCGCGCGGCGTGAGGGTCGGCGACGACGTCAAACTGTTCAGCGGGACCGCCACGCCGGACCTGGCGCGCTCCGTCGCGGACCACCTCGGCATGGAGCTCTCGCACGGATCCGTCTCGACGTTCCCCGACGGCGAGACCCGCATCGGCATCGACGAGAGCGTCCGGGGGGCGGACTGCTACATCATCCAGTCCACCAGCGCCCCGGTGAACCACAACCTCATGGAGGTCCTCGTCCTCGCCGACGCCCTCGTGCGCGCGTCGGCGTGGCGGGTGAACTTCGTGATCCCGTACTTCGGCTACGCCCGGCAGGACAAGAAGGTGTCGGCGCGCGAACCGATCACCGCGAAGCTGGTCGCCAACCTCATGGCGACCGCCGGCGCCCACCGCGTCATCACCGTCGACCTGCACGCCGGCCAGATCCAGGGGTTCTTCGACGTGCCCGTCGACCACCTCACCGCCCTCGACATCCTCGGCGACCACCTCGCGGAGGGCGACATCTCCGACGGTGTCGTCGTCTCCCCCGACGTCGGGCGCGCCACCGAAGCGCGGCGGCTCGCGAACTACCTCGATCTGCCCCTCGCGATGCTGTACAAGCGCCGCACCAGCCCCACCGAGACCGAGGTGACGCACGTCATCGGGGACGTCGCGGGGCTGCGCCCCATCATGGTCGACGACATGATCTCCACCGCCGGCACCATGCGGCGCGGCATCGATGCGCTGTTGCGCCTCGGGGCGCGCCCCGGCGCGACGGTCGCCGCCACCCACCCGGTCTTCACCCCGCCCGCCCTCGAACGGCTCGATCACGACGCGATCGACCGGGTGATCGTGACCGACACCGTGCCGTTCGAGGACGGCGACGCCCACCCGTTCGTGCACGTCCTCTCCGTCGCGCCGCTCCTGGCGAAGGCGATCCGCAACGTCCACGACAACGCGTCGGTGAGTTCGCTGTTCAGCGGCTGAGCGCGCCGCGCTCCGGCGCGGCGCGCCCCGCGCGTCCGGCGGGGGTCCCCCACCTCCTGGACCGAGACGGGCGGTTGCGCGCACCCCCGCGCACGGCGTAGACTCTATCTTCGTGTCGCGGGCCTCGGCCGCGCGAATCCCGCACCACCGCCCTGGAGGCAGGCATGAAACTCGAAGCCACGCAACGCACGCCGGGCCGCAACGGGCCCCTCCGCCGCGAGGGACGCCTGCCGGGCGTCGTGTACAACGACGAGCTCAACATCCCGGTCGCCATGAGCCGCAAGGCGTTCGACAAGGTGTTCCGGGCGCAAGGCACCTCCAGCCTCATCGACCTCGACGTCGAGGGCACCAGCCACCCGGTGCTCGTGCGCGAAGTCCAGATGGACAAGCGCAAGCGCATCCCGATGCACGTCGACTTCTACGCCATCACCGCCGGCCAGAAGCTCGAGGTCGCCATCCCCGTCACGTTCGAGGGCACCGCCGCAGGCCAGAAGGACGGCGGGGAACTGTTCATCTCCCGCCGCGAGGTCACGATCTACGTCCTGCCGCGCGAGATCCCCGACGCGATCGAGTTGGACATCGGCGAGATGCAGATCGGCGACTCGATCCACATCGGCGACGTCCGCAGCCGCCTCCCGGAAACGGCGGAGATCGTCGACGACGAGGAGCTCACGTTGATCACGATCGTCCCGCCGCGCGTCGAGGCGGAAGCCGAGGAGGGCGAGGAGGTCACGCAGCCCGAGGTCATCGGCGAGAGCGCCGACGAGGACGGCGAGGACGCGAGCGACGAGGACGGCTGAGGACGCCCCCACCGCCCGAGCGGAAGGACCCGACGTGCGTCTGATCGTGGGGCTCGGCAACCCCGGCCCCCGCTACCGAGGAACCCGGCACAACGCCGGGTTCCTCGTCGTCGACGCCTACGCCGACCGCCACGGCGTCCGCTTTCGCGGCGGTCGGCTCGGGGAGGAGGCGCGCGACGGGGCGCGGCGCCTGCTCAAACCCGGCACCTTCATGAACCGGTCCGGCGCCGCGGTGCAGGCGCTCGCGACGAAGCACGGCGTCGCGCCCGCCGAGATCCTGATCGTGCACGACGACCTCGACCTGCCGCTCGGACGGCTGCGGGTCCGGCGGGGCGGCGGCGCCGGCGGACAGAAGGGCGTGCGTGACGTCATCGACCGCGTCGGGCCCGACGTCGCCCGCCTCAAGGTCGGCATCGGGCGGCCCCCCGACCCCCGCTGGACGACCGAACGGTGGGTGCTGTCGCGCTTCACGGACGCCGAAGCCCCCCTCCTGCGCGACGTCGTGGACGCCGGCGCCGACGCCGTCGAGCGGATCGTCCGCGAGGGCGTGGACGCCGCCGCCAACGCCGTCAACGGCCTCGACCTGCGCCCCACCCCCGACCCGCCGCGCACGGCCCCCGAGGACGAGCGGTGACCGACGCCGCGATCGTCTTCGCGCTCCTCGCCGTCACCGTCGCGGCGTTCGCCAGCGACCGCTTTCGCCTCGACGTCGTCGCGATGCTGGCGATGTTGGCGCTCGTCCTGACCGGCGTGCTCGACGCCGGTCAGGCCCTCGCCGGCTTCGCGGAACCGTTGACGTTGATGATCGCCGGCCTGTTCGTCGTCGGGGCCGGCCTGTTCGAGACCGGCGTCGCCGACCGCCTCGGGGACCTCCTCGCCCGCCTCGCCGGCCGCGGCCCCACCCGCCTGCTGGTCGCGACGATGCTGAGCAGCGCCCTGCTGTCGGCGTTCCTCTCCTCCACCGGCACCGTCGCGGTGCTGCTCCCCGTCGTCGTCGGCCTGGCCCGCAGCGCCGACGTCGCGCCGTCGCGGCTGTTGATGCCGCTCGCGTTCGGGAGCCTCCTGGGCGGCATGACGACCCTGATCGGGACGCCCCCGAACCTCGTCGTCGCCGACCAACTCCGGGCGCAGGGCGGCACCCCGTTCGGGTTCTTCGCCTTCACGCCCGTCGGCCTCGTGATGCTCGCGGTCGGCGTGACGTACATGGCCACGATCGGTCGGCACCTGTTGCCCAGCCATCCGGACGTCGAGCAGGTCGGCTCCGGCGTCGCGGCGACCACCCTCGAGGGGCTCGCCCGCCGCTACGGCCTCACCGAACGCCTGCACCGCGTGGAGGTGCCGGCCGGCACGGAGCTCGTCGGCGCGACCATGGCGAGCGGTGCGCTGCGCGCCCGCTTCGGGGTGACGGTCCTCGCCGTCGCCACCGCGGACGAGGACGGCGTACCCAACGTGCGTCGCGCGGAACCCTCCACCCTGATCCGCGCCGACGACGTGCTGTACGTCGACGCGACCGACGCGCAGCTGCACACCCTCGCGAACGAGGCGCGCGTGCGCGTCGCGGACCTCGCGCCGGAGGGCGCGCTGCCGGAACCGCTCATGCTGATCGAGGCGCTGCTCCCGCCCGACTCCAGCTACGCCGGCGCGACGTTGGCGGACGCCCGCCTCCACGACCGGACGCGCGCGACGGTGGTCGCCGTGAAGCGCGGCGCGCGCCTCCTGCACGGGGACCTGGCGGAAACGACGTTGCGGGCCGGGGACGCCCTGTTGTTGGCGGGGGGCCCGGCGGCGCAACGCCGCATCGCGTCGGCGCGCCGCGACCTGATCGTCGTCGGGGAGCCCCGCGGGTGGGCGCGCTTCGCGCGCGACACGCGGCGCGCCCCCGCCGCCCTGGCGGTCCTGGTCGCGATGCTGCTGATGATGACGACCGGCGTCGTCCCGAACGCGATCGCGGTGCTGGCCGCCGCGATGGGGATGGTGCTGGTCGGGGCGGTCTCGATGGACGACGCGTACCGCGCCGTGAGTTGGGAGTCGGTGGTGCTGATCGCCGCGATCCTCCCGATGGCGACCGCCCTCGAGGTCAGCGGCGGGCTGGACCTCGTGGTGGGCGGCCTGATCGGGGGGCTGGGGGACGCGGGTCCGCTGCTCGTGATGGCGGCGTTGTTCCTGTTGACGTCGGCGTTCAGTCAGGTCATCAGCAACACCGCGACGACGGTCCTGATCGCCCCGGTCGCGTTCGCCGCGGCGGAGGGGTTGGGGGTGAACCCGGCCGCGACGTTGATGACGGTGGCGGTCGCGGCGTCGACGGCGTTCGCGACGCCGGTCGCCTCCCCCGTCAACGCCCTGGTGCTCACCCCCGGCCGCTACCGCTTCACGGACTTCGTGAAGGTCGGCCTGCCGATCGTCGTCCTGATGCTCGTGGCGACCCTTCTGGTGGTCCCGCTCGTCTTCCCCCTCCGCTGACGGGGCGCCTCATCCCCCGGGGCACGTCCCCCAGTTCGGTTGGTACGCCGTGCGGGGGCCCCCGAACCCCCACGGCTCCTCGTCGATCTTCGAGACGCACCAGCTGGAGATGTCCTGGTCGAACACGGCCTGGTTGAACATGACGTCCATGTCGGTGACGTTGCCGGTGTCCCAATCCCCGATCGGCTGGTCGAACTGCGTGTACTGGAACAGACCGCGCATGTTCTTCACGTTGCTCACGTCCCACCCCCCGATCGGCTGGTCGAACTCCCAGGCGAAGTGGAACATGGCGCGCATGTTCGTGACCGACGAGACGTCCCACCCCGCGATGGCCCCGTCGAAGCGGTCCGCCTCGAAGAACATCTCGCGCATGTTGGTGACCGAGGAGACGTCCCAGTGCTGGAGCGAGCGCCGGAAGTTCTCGGCGTAGCGGAACATCGCCCGCATGGTCCGCACGTCGCTCACGTCCCAGTGCTCGATGTTCGCGTTGAAGTTCGTGAGGGCGTCCCAGGAGTACTCGGCTCCGAACAGGTACGCCATGTTCGTGATGCCGGACGTGCAGGTCGTCGCCGCGTTGCCGGGGGTGATCTGCGCCTTGGTGCGCTTGACGTACGTGGTGCCGTTCAGGACCGCCCGGTCGCCGACCTGCGCGCCGTCACAGACGATCGTGACGCCGTTCGCGGCGCGCCGGAAGTCCGGCACGGTGACCGTGACGGCGTCCTGCACGTCCGGGAACACGTCGCTGCGCACCGTCACGGTCGCGGTGCCCGGCGCGACGCCGCTCACGACGCCGGACCCGTCGACCGTCGCGACGCCCTCGTCGCTCGACGTCCACGTGAGGCCGGGGGCGTCGGTCTGCTCGAAGACGTAGGCCAGCGTTTCGGAGCCGTTCAGGGGCGGCCGCACGGCGCTCGGCGTGACGTCGAGACGGGTGACCTGCGGGCACCGCCCCCAGTCGGGGTGCTTCGACGCGTCGAACGCGGCGTTCGCCGCGACGGCGAACTCGGTGGGGGCGCTCGCGATGCCGGACACGCACCAGCGGCCGAGATCCTGGTCGAACGCCTTCGCGGCCTCGAACATGCGGTCCATGTCGGTGACGTTGGCGACGTCCCAGCCGGAGATATCGCGATTGAAGCGCCGTGCGTTCGAGAACATCTCCTTCATCGTCGTGACGTTGCCGACGTCCCACGTCGTGACGTCGCCGTCGAAGACGTCCGCCCCGAGGAACATGCCGCTCATGCGCTCGACGCGGGCCGTGTCCCAACCCGTCAGGTCCTGGTCGAACGCCTCCGCCCCCCAGAACATCGCCGCCATCCCGCGGACCGACGCGACGTCCCAGGCGTTCAGCGGCTGGTCGAACGCCTTCGCGTCCCGGAACATCGCGGTCATGTCCTCCACCTGGCCGACGTCCCAGTCGCCGATGCGGCCGTCGAACGCCGTCGCGCCGTGGAACATGTCGCGCATCGTGGTGACGCGGGACGTGTCCCACGCGTTCAGGTCGGCGTCGAAGGACGACGCGAAGTAGAACGCGTAGGACATGTCGGTCACCTGGCCGGTGTCCCACGCCCCGAGGTCGCCGGCGAAGGCGTTCGCGTTGAAGAAGGTCGATTTGAGGGTCGTGACGGCGCGCGTGTCCCAATGCCCGACGTCGCCGTCGAACCAGGTGGCCTGCGCGAACAGTTCGCTCAGGTCCGTCACGCCGGTCGTGCAGGCGGTCTCGAGGCCGGCCGTGTCCTCCGCGTCGACGAGCGCCTCGAGGCCGGCGCGGTCGCGCTTGACGTACGTCACGCCGTCCACCTCGCCGCTCTCCCCCACCGCGGCGGAGGGGCAGCGCACCGTCACGCCGTTCTCGGCGCGGTAGAACGCGCCGGCCAGCGTGAGGTCCGCCGCGCCGTCGATCGGCGTGCCGTCCAACGCCGCGCGCAGCGTGACGGGGCCCTGCTCGACGCCGGCGGTGAACGTCGCGACGTACGTGCCGTCCCCCAGGTCCGTGACGTCCCCGAGGCTTCCGAGCGCCGGCGGGTCGAGCGTCACCGTTCCCCCCGACGCACGGAGCGGGTTGCCGTTCGCGTCGCGCAACGTCACGGTCACCGTGGCGGTGGCGGCGCCGTCGGCGGGCAGGACGGCGGGCGTGACGCGCACCGTGCTCGCCTGGGCGCTGGCGGCGCCGGGCCGCAGGTCGATGCGGGCGGCGGCGTCGAAGGCGACGTCGAACAGCCGGGGGCGGACGTCGACCGGGCTCGCGGTCGTGCCGGCGGTGTACGTCGCCTCGTACGTCCCGTCCCCGCGGTCGCGGACCGGGCCGAGCGTCCCGTGGGTGGGGGCGTCGAACGTCACGGCGTTCGCGCCGACGCTCGCGTCGAGCGGGTCGCCGTCCCCGTCGCGGACCGTGACGGTCACGGTCGCGGTGGAGGTCCCGTCCGCCGGGAGGGCGGTCGGGTCGGCGACGACGGTGCTGGTGGTGGGGGTGGCCGCGCCCTGCGTGAGGACGACGCGACCGGGCGTGGCGAACGGCTCCCCGTCCAACCGCGCGACGATCGGGACCTCGCCGGGGGTGGTGCCGGCGACGTACGTCGCGGCGTACGTGCCGTCCCCGCGGTCGGTGACGTCCCCGATCGCGCCGTCGGCGGGCGGGTCGAGCGTCACGGACGCGCCGCCCTCGGTGAGGCGGACCCCGTTCGCGTCGCGCAACGTCACCACGATCACGGCTTCGCTCGCGCCGTCGGCGAGGAGGCTGGTCGGGGAGGCGGTGACGGTGCTCGTCGAGGCGCTCGCGGCGCCGACCGCCGGCGCCTCGACGGTGAAGGTCGGGGCCCCGTCGAGCTGCAGCGCTTCGCCGTCCGCGACCAGCGTGAGGCGGCAGCCGCCGGCCCCGACCGCGGCGGGCACGTCGCCCCGCAGGCGGGGGTAGAGCACGCCGGGGTCGGCGGCGTCGACCGCGACGGACGCCCCGTCGTCGGTCAGGAAGGTGGCGGCCTCGAGCGGCGCGTCGCAGAGGGCGACGCGGGCGTCGCCCGGCAGCGCGCCGGTCACCTCGAGGGGCGTTCCGGGCGCCCCGCTCGTGGGGGACACCGACGTGACGTACGCCGCGCCGGGCGCCGGGGCGTCGTCCGGGGCGTCCGGGGCGTCCGGTGCGCCCACCCCGGGCCCGCCGCCGCTGGAGCAGGCGGCGAGAGCGGCGGTGAGGCCGGTCGCGAGCAGGAGGCGGGTGAGGGGACGGGGCAGGGGGCCGGCGGACCGAACGAACCACGAGACACGCATGAACGTAACGGTAGCGAGACGACCATTAATCGCCCATTAGCGCTGGGGGCGGCCCCGTCGGGCCGCCCCCACCCTCCCCACGTCGGGCGCGACGTCAGCCGAAGCGTCCGCTGATGTAGCGCTCCGTCATCTCGAACTGCGGGTTCGTGAAGATCTGCTCGGTCGGGCCCTCCTCGATCAGCACCCCGAGGTGCATGAACGCCGTCCGGTCGGAGACCCGCCCCGCCTGCTGCATGTTGTGCGTCACGATGATCACGGTGAAGTCCTGCTTGATCTCGTGGATCAACTCCTCGATGCGGTCGGTCGCGATCGGGTCGAGCGCGCTGGTGGGTTCGTCCATCAGGATGACGTCGGGTTCCGTCGCCATCGCCCGCGCGATGCAGAGGCGCTGCTGCTGCCCGCCGGACAGGCCCAGGCCGGACTGCTGCAGCTTGTCCTGGACCTCCTCCCACAACGCCGCCCGCTTGAGGCTGGTCTCGACGTGCGCGTCCATGTCCCCCTGGAAGCCGTGGAGGCGCGGCCCGAACGCGACGTTCTCGTAGACCGACTTCGGAAACGGGTTCGGCTTCTGGAACACCATGCCGATGCGGCGCCGCACCTCCACCGGGTCGACGACCGGGTCGTACAGGTTCGCGCCCTCGTAGTGCAGCTTCCCCGTCACCGTGACGCCCGGCACCAGGTCGTTCATGCGGTTGATGCTGCGCAGCAGCGTCGACTTCCCGCAGCCCGACGCGCCGATCAACGCCGTCACCTGGTTCTTCGGCACCGTGAGCGACACGTCGCGCAACGCCTGGAAGTCGCCGTACCAGAGCGACAGGTCCTCGATGCCGACGACGGCGTCGTCCGGCGCCACCGGATCGGTGCGGACGGTCACGTGATCTTCGGGGACGGTTTGACTCATCACCAACTCCGTTCGAAGCGCCGGCGGAGGTAGAACGCCGCGCCGTACAGGACGAGGAGGACCATCAACAGCGTCAGGATGCCGGCGGAGGCGACGTGCGCGAACTCGACGTCGTTCTCCGCCACCCAGCTGTAGATCTGGATCGGGACGACCGTGTACGTCGAGAGCGGCCCGTCGGGCGCGCGCGGGATGAACGCCGCCGCGCCGACCAACAGCAGCGGGGCGGTCTCCCCGATCGCGCGGGCGACCGCAAGGATCATGCCGGTCGTGATGCCGGCGATGGCGTTGGGCAGCACCACCCGCGACGTCGTCTGCCACTTCGAGGCACCTAGACCGTACGACGCCTCGCGCAGCGACGGCGGCACCGCCTTGATCGCTTCGCGCGACGCGATGATGACGACCGGAAGGATCAACAGCGACAGGGTCAACGCGGCGGACAGGACGGTCGGCCCGAACTCGAAGACCCGCACGAAGGCGTACAGCCCGAGGATCCCGTACACGACCGACGGCACGCCCGCCAGGTTGCGGATGTTCAGCTCGATGAAGCGCGTGACGCGGTTGTCGGGCGCGTACTCCTCGAGGTAGATCGCCGACCCCACCCCGATCGGTAGCGAGAACAGGATCACCAGACCGATCACCCACAGCGTGCCCAACAGCGCGTTGCCGAGCCCCGCCATGACCGGGGTGCGGCTGGCGTTCTTCGTGAAGAAGGCGAGGTCGAGCCAGGGGTTGAGGCGCAGCTCCTGCCCCTCGCCGACCTCCGCGCGGATCGCGTCGAGCTCGCGCAGACCCTCGAAGTAGCCGTAATCCTCGACGGTGTCGTCGCGGCTGTTCGTGACGACCCACCGCAGCCGCTCGCCGTTCAGGCTCCACAACAACTCGACGCGGTTGCGGAGGCGGAACTTGCGGCGTTCCTCGGGATCCTCGAGGATGGTGGAGGGGTCCACGCCGCGCGCCTCCAGCTCCATCTCGACGACGTGCTCCCACGTCCCCAGGCCCGCGAAGCCCTCCGCAAACGACCAGGACGCGGTCGTCTGGGCCGGCTCCACGATCTGCCAGGAGACCGTGTCGGTGATGACGTCGGTGAACAACGTCGCGACGAGGGCGAGGGCGAGGACGACCGGCACGAACGTGATCGCCACGAACGCGCGCCCGCGGGCGCGCTTCGCCGCCTGCCGGCGGCGGTCGGCGTCGCTACGCTGCGCGAGGCTCATTCGTAGCGCTCCGCGTAGCGCCGCACGATCTGGTTCGACGCGAGGTTCAGCGTGAGGGTGATGACGAACAGCGTCGAGCCGACGGCGTACAGCGCGCGCGACCCGATGCTGCCGACCGGTTGGTCGCCGGTGGCGGCCTGCACGATGAAGCTGGTCATGGTCGCGATCGTCTCACGCAGGTCGAAGGTGAAGGTCGGCTTCTGCCCCGCGGCGAGGGCGACGATCATCGTCTCCCCGATCGCGCGCGACATCGCCAGGATGAACGAGGCGACGATGCCGGAGAGGGCGGCGGGGAGGACGACCTTGAGGACGACCTCGAAGCGGCTGGCCCCCAGCCCGTAGGCGGCCTCGCGGATGGCGCGCGGCACCGCCTGCATCGAGTCGATCGAGATGCTCGAGACCGTCGGGAGGATCATGAAGCCCATCACCAGCCCGGCGCTCGTGGGGTTGAACAGGTTCAACCCGGGGATCACGTCGCGCAGGATGGGGGTGACGAAGAACAGCGCGAAGTAGCCGAGGACGACCGTCGGGATGCCGGCGAGGATCTCGAGGATCGGCATGATCGTGCGGCGCGCGCGGGCGGTCGCGAACTCCGAGAGGTAGATCGCCGACCCCAGCCCGAGCGGGAGGCCGACGACGAGCGCGACGAAGGTGACGTTCAGGGTCCCCACGACGAGCGGCGCGATTCCGAAGTAACGCTGCCGCTCGCCGAACAGCGGGGTCCAGCGGGTGTCGGTGAAGAACTCCCGGAAGGTGACGGCAGGGTCGGCGAAGAAGGCGATCGTCTCGCTCGAGAGGGCGTAGATCACCGCGAACGTCGTGACGACCGAGACGCTGGCGGCGAGGAACAACACCACGCGGATGGCCTGGTCACCGAGGTTGCGGCGGACGCTGCGTTGGATGCCGATCGCTTCGGCGGCGCGTTTCGACGTTTCGCTCATGCACGCTCCTGGGGGGAGGGTACCCCGGGGACGAAGATCGCCCCCGGCCCTGGGGCCGGGGGCGAATCTACCGAAGCCGCATCAGGGCTTCGTCAGGATGGGGCGTCCGCTCAGCGGGTGCCTTCCTGCTCGAAGATCTCCAGGACCGTGCCGCTGTACTCGTTGAACGGCGAGCCGGTCACGCGGTCGTTGAAGCGCTCGAGACCGATCTCGTACGCCTCGTCGCTCAGGACGGCGTAGCCGGTGGCGGCGATGAGCGGGCGGGCCTCGTCGCTGAGCCAGTACTCGATGAACTGCTGGACGGTCTCGTTCTCGTCCGCCGCGTCGACCGCGACGTACGTGAACAGCGGACGGGCGAGCGGCGTGTAGCTGCCGTCCTCGATCGTCGCGGTGCTGGGCTCGATGCAGCCGTTGCCGTCGTCGATGCGGACGGCGTTCAGCTTGTCCTCCTCCTCGGCGTAGTAGGCGTAGCCGAAGAAGCTGATGGCGTACGGGTTGCCCTCGACGCCCTGGACGAGCACGTTGTCGTCCTCGCTCGGGAAGAAGTCGGTGCGGATGTCGTCCTCACCGTCGTTGAGGATCGCCTCGTTGAAGTAGTCGAACGTGCCGCTGTCGACGCCCGGCGCGTAGAACTCGATCTCTTCCTCAGGCCAGCCGTCGCGGACGTCCGCCCACGTCGTCACGCCACCGTCGGCGCGCCACATGGTGTTGAGCTCCTCGACGGTCATGCAGCTCGCCCAGTCGTTCTCGATGTTCGTGACGACGGTGAGCGCGTCGAAGGCGACCGGGATCTCGACGAACTCGCGGCCGGCGGCGTTGATCTCTTCGATCTCGCTGGGCTTGATGAGGCGGCTGGCGTTGCTGATCTCGGTCTCGAGGGCCGTGAACTTCTCGAAGCCGCCGCCCGAGCCGGAGAACGCCACGCTGACGTTGGTGTCGGGGTACTCGATCGCGAACTCTTCGGCGATGGAGAGGGCGATCGGGTAGACGGTCGAGGAGCCGTCGACGCGCACGTCCTGCGCGAGGGCGGCGCCGGCGAGGGCGAAGAGGAGGGCGAAGGGGACGAGGATGGACGGGGTGTTCTTCATGGGATTACCTCCAGGAACGAGCGTAAAGATGGAGTGTCAGGACTCGGTCATCCGGTCCGGCGGCGCGACGCGCCGCCGGACCGTTCGAGGATCAGTGGTCGTGCCCGACCTCGTAGATGCGGGTCGTGCCGGAGATCTCGTACGCGACGATCAGCAGGTCGCGCCCGTTCGGGGAGGCGTCGGCCGGCACGAACACGAGGCCCTCCGGCCCGAGGTCGCCGGCGTCGGGGCCGTCGGCCGGTGCGTCGATCGGGCGGTCGTTGACGTAGCCCGCGAACGCCGGGGCGGCGGGGTCGGAGAGGTCAAACGTCATGACGCCCCCGACCCGCTCGAGGCCCACGAAGGCGTACGGCACGCCGTCGATGGTGCCGACGACGACGCCCTCCGGCTCGGGGCCCTTCGCGTCGCTGCGGCTGTCGAAGCTCTCGGCGACCGACTCGTCGTTGTCGGAATTGTGGAGCTCGGGACGGAGCTCCGCGACGGTGGTCTCGACGAGGTCGCCGCTGTCCCACACGAGCTCGCCCGCCTCGTTCCAGACGCTGATGCTGCGGCCCCCGTAGGCGTGGATCTGCTCGTGGGCGCCGTCGCCGTCCAGGTCGCCGGTGGCGGTCGACAACTCCAGGCGACCGAGCGCGTCCGCCGCCTGGAGTTCCGCGGCGTTCGGGAACGCGTCGGCGTCGAGCTCGACGTCCTCGACGCGGGCCTCCTCGCTGAAGGTGTCGTAGTCGCGGGCGTCCCCCTCGTTGGCGGTGACGACGTAGCCGGCCCCGTCGACGGTGAACGGCGCGATCGCGTCGGGTTGGTACATCCCGTGCACGGGCCACGACCCGAAGTCGGCGACCTCGTCCTTGTCGTCGACGTCGAGGCGGAGGTCGCTCCAGTCCTTCAGGCCGAGCGCCACGACGTCGGTCACCTCTCCGGCCACCAGATCGACGACGGCGAGGGCGTTGTTCTCCTGCAGCGCGACGTACGCGGTCATCGTGCCGTCGGGGATCGCGACGTACTCCGGCTCGAGGTCCTGCGAGACGGACGCGCCGGGCCCGAAGATGCGGACGCCCGCGGCGCGGAGTTCGTCCTCGCGCCCGTCGAACGCCCGGAAGTCCGCGTGCCGCACCGTCGCGTCCGCCGGGTCGCGGTCGGCGGGCAGGTCGATGATGGTGACGCTCCCCTCGGGATCGACGGCGTAGTCGTCGCTGGGTTCCCCCTCGTTGGCGACGACGACGTGCATCCCGTTCGGCGTGAAGGTCAGCATGTCGGGCAGGACCCCCGCCTCGTGCTCCGCGAGGACGGTGCCGTCGGCGTCGGTGAACAGCACGACGCCGTTCGCGTCCACCGCATCCGCCTCGATGGCGACGGCGACCAGGCCGTCGTACACCGCGACGCTGTTGGCGCCGTCGCCGAACGTCGTCATGTCGCGCTGTTCGAGCAGCGTCGGGGCGGTCGGGTCGGACAGGTCGAGGACGTCGAGGGTGGTCGCCTCGGAGTTGACGACGAACAGGCGTTCGGTGTCGGGATCGAACGCCGCGATCTCCGCGGCGCCCTCGTCGAAGCCGCCGTGGTCGTAGCCCCCGATGGGGGTGAGGGTGACGTCGCCGTGCCCGGCGTGGCCGGCGGCGTGGACGGCGCCGGCGAGGGCGAGGACGGTGAACAGGGCGAAGAGGGTCGGGACGGATCGGATCATGGGTGCACCTCCACGCCGAATGTGACCCGGGACCGTCAGGACTCCGTCACGCGAACGTCAGGTCGGGGGCGGCGGGGTCACGCGAGGTTCGCAAGGCTCGCCTCGACCCCTGCGATCAACGCCTCCGCCTCCTCCAGCCGGCGGCGTTCCTCCGCGACGACGTCCTCGGGGGCGTTCGCCACGAACTTCTCGTTCGCCAACTTCTTCGCGCTCTTCGCCGCGTCGGCGCGCAGGTCCGCCAGGCGCTTCTCCTGCCGCGCCCGCCAGGCGCTCACGTCCACCAGCCCCTCGAGCGGGAGGCGGAGGGTCACGGTCTGCAGCACCTGACGCAGCGCCGCCCCGTCCGGATCGCCCTCGCGCAGCTCCGCGCGCGCGAGCGCCGCGACGACGTCGCGCTGCTCCGCGAGCAGGGCGGCGTCCTCGCCGCTCGGGTGGACCGGCACCACCTGCTGCGGCGGGAGATCCGCCTCGGCGCGCAACGCCCGCACCGCACCGACCGCCGCCTGCAGGCGCGCGAAGGCGGCCTCCGCCTCCGCGTCGGGGCGGCCGTCGACGGCCGCGTCGGGCCACGCCGCGACCGCGACCTGCGCCTCGTGCCCCATCGCCTCCCACAGCTCGCTGGTCACGAAGGGCAGCAGCGGATGCAGCAGCCGCAGGACCGCTTCGAGGGTGGTGCGCAGCACGTACCGCGTGCGGGCGTCGTCCGCCTGCAACGCCGGCTTGGCGGCCTCGAGGTACCAGTCGCAGAACTCGCTCCAGACGAACTCGTACGCCGCGCGGTTGGCGCCACCTAGGTCGAACGCCTCGAGGCGTTCCGTGACGACGTCGGTGGCGCGCGCGAGGCGCGCCCGGATCCAGCGGTCCGCGAGGCGTTCGGGCGGACCGGCGTCCTCGGGCCCATCCAGGTTCATGAACGCGAAGCGGGCGGCGTTCCAGAGTTTGTTCGTGAAGGTCCGCCCCATGTCGACCCGCCGCGGGTCCCAACGGATGTCCTGCCCCCCGGTCGAGGCGTGCGTCATGGCGAAGCGCAGCGCGTCCGCGCCGGACGCCTCGATCACCTCGAGCGGATCGACGCCGTTCCCCTTCGACTTCGACATCTTCTGGCCGTGCTCGTCGAGCACCAGCCCGTGCAGCATCACGTGGGAGAACGGCGCGCGGTCGGTGAACTCGTACGCCGCCATCTGCATCCGCGCGACCCAGAAGAACAGGATGTCGTACCCGGTCACGAGCACGTCGGTCGGGTAGAAGCGGGCGTAGAAGGGGTCGTCCTCGTCCGGCCACCCCATCGTGGAGAACGGCCACAGGTTGCTGGAGAACCAGGTGTCGAACACGTCGGGGTCCTGCGTGAGGACCTTGCCGGCGTTCTCGGGGCGGTCGGGCGGGTCGGTGAACGGGTCGTCGGGCGACGGCACGTAGACGTTCCCCTCGTCGTCGTACCAGGCGGGCACGCGGTGGCCCCACCACAACTGCCGACTGATGTTCCACGGCCGCAGGTTCTCCAGCCAGTCGCGGTTCACCTTCGCGTAGCGCTCCGGCACGAGCGTGATCTCGCCCGCGTCCAACGCCGCCAGGACCCGCTCCGCGGCGGGCTGCACATCGTAGAACCACTGCAGCGACAACACCGGCTCGACCGGCACCTTGGTGCGTTGCGACAGCCCGATCGGCACCGTGTAGGCGGTGCGCTCGACCAGCGCCCCGTCCGCCTCGAGCGCCGCGACGACCGCGGCGCGCGCCTCGAAGCGTTCGAGCCCCTGGAAGGCGTCCGGCACCAGGTCGCCCGTCATGCGGGCGTCCAACCCGATGACGGAGGGGCGGTCCAGGCCGTGCCGCTCCCCGACCTCGAAGTCGGTCGGGTCGTGCGCCGGCGTGATCTTGAGCGCGCCGGTCCCGAAGTCCGGCTCGACCGCCTCGTCGGCGATCACCGGCACGAACCGGTCGGTCAGGGGGATGCGGGCCCGCCCCCCGACGAGCGACGCGAACCGCGGATCCTCGGGATGGACCGCGATCGCCTGGTCGGCGAAGATCGTTTCGGGCCGCACCGTCGCGATGCGGATCGCGCCGCCCCCCTCCAGCTCGTAGGCGAGGGTGTAGAGCTCCCCGGGGCGCTCCTCGCGGTCCACCTCGAGGTCGGACAGGGTCGTGCGGCTCTCGGGGTCCCAGTGGACGATCCGCTCGCCGCGGTAGATGCGGCCCTGGTGGTACAGCTCGACGAACTGCCTGCGGACCGCGCGCGACAGGCCTTCGTCCATCGTGAAGCGGCTGCGGGTCCAGTCGGCGCTCACGCCGAGCCGCTTCAATTGCCCCTCGATCACCCCGCCGTACGTCTCCTTCCACGCCCACACGCGCTCCAGGAACGCGTCGCGCCCCAGCTCCTGGCGGGTCGTGCCCTCCTCGGCGAGGGTCTTCTCGACCACCACCTGGGTGCTGATGCCGGCGTGATCCATGCCGGGCTGGAACAACGCCTCGTAGCCCTGCATGCGGCGCCACCGGATCAGCGTGTCGATCAACGTGTTGTCGAAGGCGTGCCCCAAGTGCAGGTTGCCGGTGACGTTCGGGGGCGGAATCACGATGGTGTACGGCGTCCGCCCGCTCTCCGGGTCGGCCCGGAACGGTTCGTCCGCCCACCGCCGCACCCAGCGAGGCTCCGCCTCGAGCGGGTCGTAGCTCTT
>JAVLCF010000045.1 GCA_031581195.1 Trueperaceae bacterium
CCGACGTCGTCGTCGACGCCGTCCCCCGCGCGGCGGCCGGGCCCGACGCGCCCGATGCGGAGGCCTGGCGACCGCTCGTCTGGGCCGCGGACGGCGACGCCCGCCGTCCCCTCCTCGAGCGGCGCGAAGGGGGCGGCCCCCCGGTCTGGCGGGCGGCGTTCGACCCCGCCGCCGGCGACCTCGCGCGCCGCGTCGCGTTCCCGGTGCTGGCGGCCAACCTCGCCGACGCCGCCCGCCGCGGCGGACGGATCCCGCTCGGGGCGGCGCTCCCGCCCGGCACCACCCGCGACGGGGCCGACGTCGCGGTGGCCGACCGCCCCGGCCGCTACCGCGCGCCGGGCGGCACCGTCCGCGTCGCGTCGCTCCTCGCCGAACCGGTCACGCGCCTCCCGGGCCCGCAGGCGCCGCCCGGGGAGGGGGGCGAGGCCGCCCCGGCCGAGGGGGCCGACCCCCGGCGGGCGACCGACCTGCGGACCCCCCTGTTGCTCGTCGCGCTCGCCGCGCTGCTGCTCGACGCCGGGCGGGCGGGCTTCAGTCGTCGCCGCGCGGCGTCAGGCGTACCTGCAGGTCCAGCGTGACGCGCACGGCGTCGTCGACGCGGCGCCAGAGGAACGACGGCGCCGTCATGCCGTAGTCGCTCAGCCGCGTCGTGAACGCCCCGGTGACGTCGACGACGTCGCCGTCCCGACCGAGGCGGACCGGGACCTCGACGTCGCGGCGCTCGCCGTGCAGCGCCAGCGTGCCGCGCAGCGTCACGGTGCGCGCCGCGCCGGCGGGCAGCGCGAGGTCGCCTCCGGCTTCGGTGGGGGCGACGCCGGTCGCGGTGAACGTCGCGACCGGGTGCGCGTCGGTCTCGAACGTCACGCGCCGCGCGTTCGTGTCGCGAAACCGGTTGCCGCTGTCGAAGTCGGCGGGCGCCACCTCGACCTGCAGGCGGAGGGTCCGCAGGTCGCCGTCGTCGAACGCGAGGCGGGTCAGCGTCGCAGGCGCCACGCCCTGCCAGGTCTCCGCCCCCGCCGACGCGTCGTAGCGCACCGTCGACGCCGGCGTGAGCGTCCCCGTGAAGCGTTCGCCGTGGGCCGCCGCGAGCAGCGTCGCCGCCGCGACGACGAGGAACGTGGGAAGCGGACCGAACCTCATGCCGTGAGGCTCGCACGGCCCCCGGCGCCGCGACCGTGACCCCGCTTCCGGGTACCCTGGACGCGTGGTTCGCGCCGACCCCGGCTTCCCCGTCGTCGTCCTCGCCCTCCTCGGGGTCGGGCTCGGGACGCTACGCAGCGCGGCGCCCGGCGACGAGTTCCTGCGACAGCTGGTGTTCCTCGGCGTCGCGGCGGTCGCCGTCGCCGTCGTCGTCGCGCTCGGCAAGCGCCGCCTCGTGCGGGCCGCGCCGTACCTGTACGGCACCTCGATCGCCCTGCTCCTGCTCGTCCAGGTCGCCGGCACGACCGTCAACGGCGCCCAGTCGTGGCTGTACCTCGGGCCGTTGCCCGGCTTCCAACCCTCGGAGTTCGCGAAGCTCGCGCTGATCCTCGCCCTCGCCGGCGCGCTGCACGACCGGCCGGTGCAGGGCCCCCGCGGCTACCTCCGTCCCCTCGCGCTGATCGGGCCCCCCACGGCGTTGGTCCTCACCGAACCGGACCTCGGGGGGGCGCTCGTCATCGCCGCGGTGGGGGGCACGATGCTGCTGGTGCGGGGCCTGCCCTGGCGGCACGTCGCCGCCGCCGCGCTGCTCTTCACGGTCGCCCTGCCGAGCGTCGTCTGGCCCAACCTCGAGCCGCACCAACGCACCCGCCTCGTGTCGTTCCTCGACCCCGCCGCCGACCCGCAGGGCTCGGGCTACCAGGTGATCCAGTCCACCATCGCCATCGGGTCCGGCGGCCTGACGGGGAAGGGGTGGGGCGAGGGCACGCAGAGCCAACTCGGCTTCATTCCCTACCGCCACACCGACTTCATCTTCCCCGTCCTCGCCGAGGAGGGCGGCTTCCTCGCCGCGGTCCTGCTGTTGACCCTCTACGGCCTGTTGTTCTGGCGGTTGGTGGCGATGGCCAGCGAATGCATCTACGAGCGCGACCAGTTCGTCATCGTGGGCGTCCTGACCCTGGTCGGCTTCCAGGTCGTCGTGAACGTCGGCGTGACCCTGGGCCTCGCGCCGGTCACCGGCATCACGCTGCCGCTGGTGTCGTACGGCGGCACGAGCCTCCTGACGACCCTCGTCGCGCTCGGCCTGGCGTTCGTCGTGCACCGCGACCGCTACGCCGACTGGTGAGGCGTGGCGCGCCCCCCAGGCCGGCCGGCACCTCCGGGTAGGATGCGGCCATGAAGGCCCGCGGCCTGCTCCTCACGATCCTCCTTCTGGCGCTCGCCGGCTTCGCCGCCCTGAACTGGGCGACCCTGACGACGCCGCTGCCCGTCGACCTCGTCGCGCTGCGCACCGACGTCCCCGTCGGCCTGGTGCTGCTCGCCGTCACCGCCGGCCTCGCCCTCGTGTTCTTCCTGGCGGCGTTGTTCGACCGCGCCGGCCAACTGCGCGAGATCCGCCACCTCGAGAAGCAGCTGGAGCGGACCCGTGCCCGGCTCGACGACCGCCAGCGCGACGAGATCGCCGAGGTCCGCGACGCGGTGAAGGCGTGGGGCACCTCGCTCGAGAACCGCATCGACCAGCGGGTCGGGACGGCGGAGGCGAACCTCAAGGCGGCCCTCGCGGAAACCGACGGGCGCGAGGCGCGCCGCATCGCGGCGCTCGAGGAGCGCGTCGTCACGGTCCGCGACGAGCTCGCCGCCGACGTCGGCGAGGCGGAGGACGCCTTGCGGCGCATCTACGCGCAGGGCGCCCTCCCGCCCGGCGACGACGCCGCCGACCCCCCCGAGGGGCGGCGGGGGGCGCGCGGTGGTGGGGGCGACGCCTGAGCGGCGCAAGCCCTGCTAGGTTGCCGCCATGAGCGATTCCCCTGCCATCCTCGACAAGGAGGCGACGAAAGCGGAGATCCTCGAGGCGCTGAAGGTCGTGCGCGACCCCGAGATCCCCGTCAACGTCGTCGACCTGGGTCTGATCTACGACGTGGAGATCGACGACGACGGCGCCGTCGACATCGACATGACCCTCACCAGCATGGGGTGCCCCGTGCAGGACATGATCCAGGCGGACGCGGAACTCGCCGCCATGAAGGTGGAGGGGGTCCGCCGGGTGAACGTCGAGTTCGTCTGGTCGCCGCCCTGGAGCACCGACAAGATGAGCGACGACGGCAAGAAGCAGATGCGCATGTTCGGCTTCGATCTGTGATCCCGGACGCCTAACGTGTGGTTCCGTCGCGCCGCCGCGCCCGCCGCCGACCCGCGGACCGACGCCTGGGCGGCGCTCGCCGCCCGCCTCGAGGCGGCCCCCCTCGCGGAGGACGCCCTCGCGGCGCTCGAGGCGGAGGTTCCCGAGGACGTCGGTCGCGTCGCCGCGCCGCACCACCTCCCGCGCACGCGCGGGCCGTGGCTCGTCGCCTTCGACGCGCTTCGGCCCGACCCGCACGGGCGCGGCGGCCCGGTCCCCCGCCCCGTCCTACACCTCCGCGGGACGCCGCCCGTCGGGGGTACGCCGGCCGCGCCGGTGGCGCCCCCCTGGCCGGACGACGTCGCGCTCCGCGCGTTCCCGAACGACCATCCGCTTCTCGCTCGCCTGGAGGCGGGCCGGGCCGGCGCGACGTCGGTCGCGACCGACGACCCCGCCTTCGACGCCGCGGTGGGCGTCGTCGCCCGCGACGCGCGCCGCGTCGCCGCCTGGCTGGGGCACGACGCCGCCGCGGGCGTCCGCGCCGCCCTGCGCACCCTCCTGCGCGATCCGCACCTCCCCGAGGCCCGCCTCGTGCTGGGCGCCGACCGGCTGGCGTGGCAGGCGCTCGCGCCGGTCGAGCCGCCCCTCGACGCGCTGGAGACCGCCGCGGTGCACCTGTTCGGGGTGTGGGCGGCGCTCGACGTCCGCGCCCACCGGGCGGACCCCACGGCCGCCTGACGGCGGCCCGACCGCAGACAAACCGCGGCCGTCCGTCACCCCCGGTGGTAGGGGTGGCCGGCCCGGATGGTTTCGACCCGGTAGAGCTGCTCGAGCGCCACGACCGCGGCGAGCTCGTGCGGCAGCGTGAGGTCCGACAGGCGCCACGTCGCGTCGGCGTCCGCCACGAGGCGCGGATCGAGGCCGTCCGCCCCCCCGATCCACAGCGTCAGCCGCGACGTCCCCCGCACCTCGAGGTCGGCGATTCGGCGCGCGAGCGCCTCGCTGGTGAAGCGTTCGCCGCGCTCGTCGAGCGCCACGACGTAGCCGTCCGCCTGCGCGCGCAGGGCGTCCGCCTCCCGCGCGCGCCCCGCGTCGCCCGCACCGCCGGTACGGCCGGCACCGCCCCGCGCCGCCTTCACCGACCGGACCTCGACCCCGGCGAGTTTGGCGAGTCGGGCCTCGTAGTGCGCGAGGGCGTCGCGCGCGAAGCCGCGCGCCGGGACGCCGACGCTCACCACCCGGTAGCGCACGCTCAGCCGGGGTCGGCGCGGGTCGGGTCGGGCGCCGCGGCGTCGGCGTCGGCGGCGCGTTTCGGGGGTTCGGGGTCCAACCCCAGCTTGCTCAGGAGTTCGTTGCGGCGGCTGCGGCGCAGGCCGCTCTCGCGCAGGGCGTCGCGCAGCGCGGCCTCGTCGAGCGCGGTGCGCACGACGTCGAGCTCGCTGCGCGACAGGCGCCGCCCGTGCAGGACGTGCTCCTCGAACGCCGCGTAGGCGAGCGGCGCGACCGCCTTCGCGCACGTCGCGAGCGCCTCGCCGTACGCGCGGATCTCGTACTGCGCGTGGTCGTCGAGCCGGAGCCGGAGGAAGTGCATCAGGTTGTGCAGGTCGATCTGCCAGTAGAGCTCGGTGTACAGCGAGACCGGCAGGTGGATGCGCGCCAGCTCCCGGGCGAGGCCCTCGTCCAGGATCGTCTCGTACTCCTCGTAGGCGCTCGCTTGGCCGGCCTGCAGGAGCGCCAGGACCCGCTCCTGGAGGGCCTCGGGGACCGCTTCGTCGCCGCGCCCCTGCTTGTTGCGCGTCGATTGCGGGCGCACCTGCTCGGGGTCCGGCAGGTAGAACTCGCCCGGCAGCACCGAGTAGCGCCCGCTGATCTCGTTGGCGCGGGCGGTGCGGTGCCGCATCCACTGCCGCGCGACGAAGATCGGCATCTTCAGGTGGAACGTGAGCACCACCTGCTCGAAGGGGCTGGTGTGGGCGTGCCGCAGCAGGTAATCGATCAGGGCGGCGTCCTCGCGGACGGTCTTCGTCCCGTCGCCGTAGCTGACGCGGGCGGACTGCACGATGCGGGCGTCCCCGCCGAGGTAGTCCACGAGCCGCACGAAGCCGTGGTCGAGGACGTCGAGTCGTTCGCCCAGCAGGGCGTCGGCGGCGGGGACCGAGGGGCGCTCCATGACCCTGGAGCCTACCCTCCCGCGGGGCGCGACCGGGGAACGTCGCCGGGGCGGGCCGCCGCGGTCCGCATGAGAGCGCCTCACGTCGGGTTCTTCACATTCTCCCCTCGCGGGCGCCGTGCGCGCTCCTGGACGGGGCTCATCGGGCGCTCACGCGGTTGACCGGGCCCCCCGGTCCGTGCCATCATTGCGGCTGGTTTCGTCTGCCCGCGGAGTCGCACGAAAGGAGGTGCAACTCTCGACTCGGCTTCGCAGGGGGCGCACGAACCACGACGGACGGGCACGCCCCGACAATGGAGGAGCGCGGTGGAGGAAACACGGACACTCGCCGCACGCCCCCGATGGGGATCCTCGCCGTCGTGCACGACACTCCAACGGTTGAGAGGTATCACCATGAAGAAACTCATTGCATTGCTGGCCGCGGCGACGCTGGCCGGCGGCGCCTTCGCGCAGAGCTTCCCGGACGTTCCGAGCGGGCACTGGGCCGAAGATGCCGTCGAGCAGATCGCCGAGCTGAACATCGTCATCGGCTTCCCCGACGGAACGTTCCGCGGGAACGAAGCCTTCACCCGCTACCAGGCGTCGCTCGTCATGAGCCGCATGCTCGGCGTCATCGACGCCGACATGGCGACCATGGACGCGCGCCTGTCCGCCGCCGAAAGCACCATCGCCGGCCTGTCCGACGACGTCGACGCCGCGATGATGAGCGGCATGGACGGCGACGCCCTGCAGGACGTCCAGAACCAGGTCTCCGCCGCGCGCGTCGCGACGGATGCGAACGCCAACGAGATTGACGCCCTCGAGGAGTCCGTCTCCGACGACATGGCGAGCATCCGCGAGTTCGCGATCCTGCTGCGTCGTAACCAGGTCGCCCTCGGCGATCGCGTGACCGCGCTCGAAGAGCAGACCGCCGGCATCGGCGCGCTCGAGAGCCGCGTCGCGGACCTCGAGACGAACCCGCTCGGCTTGAGCGGCTCCATCGCCCTCGAGTACTACGTCGGCCGCAACAGCGATCGCGACGACACCCTGACGCCGTTCGACATCGACCGCGCCTACGGCGTGGGCATGGACCGCGACATGGGCGAGTCGTACTTCAGCACCGGCACGGATTCCGAAGCGAACCCGGCCGGCGACGAAGACGAAGTGGACGAGCCCGGCGAGTACGCGCAGGACCGTGGCGACATCAGCTACGGCAGCGACTTCACGAGCGAACTGTCGCTCGAGGCCAGCTACACGCTCGGCGGCGCCAGCGCCGACCGCGGCCTCAACAGCTTCGACGCCGTCGTGACCATCGCGCTCGACGAGTCGGGCGAAGGGGTCGACGAGGGTGCGCTCGGCATCGACGCCGGCAACCTCGTGGTCGACGACGTCACCTTCACGTACGACGGCATCGGCGCCGCGCCGTTGACCTTCAACTACGGTCGCGCCGTCACCGGTAGCTTCACGCCCTACACGCTCGAGCGCGAGGACGTCGGCTTCACCGCCGCCCTCGGCGCGCCCGACGCGCTGGCGTTCCTCGACCCGTCGCTCGACGTCGCGTACATCACGACCGACGACGACGACGCGACCCTCGAGACCGCCAACGAAACGATGGGCGTCCGCGGCCAGCTCTCGGCCATCGAGGGCCTGACCGGTGGCTTCAGCTTCGTCCGCCACCAGACCGACACGACCGACGGCAACCAGCCGGACGACACCGACGATTCGACGACCATCTTCGGTCTCGACGGCGCCGGCGACTTCGATCTCGGCACCCTCGGCCTCTCGGTCTCGGGCGAGTACGCGAACGCCAGCACCTCGGTCGAAGGCGAAGACGCCATCGACGTGCTGTTCGTCGACGCCTCGACCACGGTCGACGTCCTCGGCGGCCTCACGGTCGGCGGCAACTTCCGCGACATCGACGCGGGCTGGACCGGCGTCGTGAACGCCGACAACACCCTCGTCGACGCGGACGAGTTCCCGTACGCGGAGAACCAGCAGGGCTTCCTGGTCGAAGGTTCGGCCGGCGTCGCCATGCTGAGCGTGGGTGGCTGGTTCGATCGCTACGACTACGACCTCACCGACGACGCCGACAACCTCGTGCAGGCCTGGGGCGCCGACGCCTCCGCCGACCTGTTCGCCGGCTTCTCCGCCAGCGCCGGGTACACCACGGTCGACGTCGACGAGACGACGGTCGCCGACCTCGGTGGCGCCGCCGACCCCGACGGGAAGGAGTACGCGACGGAGATCACCGCGGGCATCGCCCACGACGGTGCCGCGTCCGACGCCCTCATCGCCGACCTGAACCTCGCGGCCAACTACACGATGGGCTACGAGGACGGCACCGAGGAGCTCTCGGAAACCGTCATCGACGCCAGCGCGGACTACACGCTGGACGTCGCGGGCGCGACCGTGACCCCGTACGCGAGCTTCGAGGCCGTCGACGCCGACGGCGACGTGAACGACTCGCAGACGATCACGGCCGGCACCGGCCTCGTCACCGAGCCGCTCGACGTCCTCCTGGCGCCGAGCCTCGAGGCGGCCGTCAACTACATGCAGTCGACCCAAGTGTCGACCCGCGAGTACGACGCCAGTGAGCTCCAGTGGAGCGTCGGCCTGAACCTCGGCGAGTTCCTCTTCCCGAACTCCTCGATGGCGGCCCGCTACGGCTCGTACACCGGCACGAACGTGTACTACGACGTCAACACCACCGACCTCGCCGAGAACCTCTCCGAGGGCATCGTCGACAACGGCGACACCACCGGCAGCGTTGCCGGCTTCGAGGTCGAGTGGAACTACTACGACCTCATGTTCGGCTTCGGTCAGTACACGAACGACCCGGACACCGACGTCGACGAGAACGACGTGACGGCGCAGGTCTTCAGCGTCGCCTACGACGTCGCGTTCTAACGACCTCCCCCGTCCCGGCCTTCGGGCCGACGAGCACGCGCGCCCCGCTTCGGCGGGGCGCGCGCTTTGCGTGGAGAGGGCCCGGGGGCGTCAGGGGGCCCGCACGCGCAGGCTGGCGGGCCGCACCTCGATGGCGAACGACGTCGCCGGCGGGAAGGCCTCGCCGTCCGCGTGCCACGTGCGCGGCGTCGCGGCGTCGATCCGCACGCGATGGACGGCGTGGTGCGCGACCCTCGGGTGGTGCAGGTGCCGTCCTGCCATCGCACGCGGGAGGAGCGCCAGGGTTCCGCGCCGCGTGAGGTCGCCCGCGACGATCAGGTCCAGACGCCCGTCGTCCACCGCCGCCATCGGCGCGAAGCGGAACGACCCCCCGGTCCTCGGGCCGTTCTGGGTGCTCACCAGGAGCGCCGGACCGTCGTGCACCGTCCGCTCGGTCCCCCCGGCCCCGTCCACGATCCCGACGCGCATGCGGCCGACGTCGTGGCGGCGTAGCGCCACCGCGACCGCCCACAGGTAGGCGCCCACGCCCCGGAGCGGGCGGGGGGCCCGGTGCACCAGGCGGCCGACCTCCGCATCGAGGCCGACCCCGAGCGCGTTCAGGAACGGCTCGCCGTTGCAGACCCCCGTGTCGATCGTCCGCGTCCGGCCGTGCAGCAACGCCCGCAGGGCGGCGTCCGCATCGCCCCGCGGCAGCCCCAGCGCGTGCGCGACGTCGTCGCCCGACCCGACCGGGACGAGCCCTAGCATGCGGTCGCTGCCCAGCAGGCCGCGCGCCACCTCGTGCGCGGTGCCGTCCCCGCCGACCGCGACGACCGTCGCGCCGTCCGGCGTCGCGGCCGCCAACCGCGTCGCGTGGTGCGGGCCGGTCGTGACGTGCACCTCGAACGCGACGCCGGCCGCCTCGAGACCGGCCCGGACCTTCGGCCAGGCGGCCCGGGCGCGCCCGCGCCCCGCGACGGGGTTCACCACGACGTGCAGCACGGACGGAGTCTATCCCCCACCCGCCGCCCGCGTGCCGCCCGCGTGCCGCCACCGGCGGGCGGTATGCTCCGCGCATGCCCCCGTTCGACGCCTGGTTCGACCTGGACGCCCTCGACGCGGCGCTGCGCGCCCCGTTCGAGGCGGCCGGCGTCGACGACGACGCCCCCTGGACCCTCCTCGCGGGCCTCGACGCCGTCCTCGCGGACCGCATCGCGGCCGACCTCGCGGCGGGGGCGGCGGAGCCGGGCGCCGACGCGACCCGCGCGCGGGTGCACCCCACCGCCCTCCTCGAGGGCGACGTCGCGATCCACCCCGACGCGGAGATCGGCCCGTACGCCTGGGTGCAGGGGCCCGCCTGGATCGGGCCCGGCGCCCGCGTCGGGCACGCCGCCGTCGTGCGCGGCGGCGCGATGCTCGGGGCGGGTACGAACGTGGGGCACGCCAGCGAGGTCAAGCGATCCCTGCTGCTGCCCGGCGCGAAGGCGCCGCACTTCGCGTACGTCGGGGACGCCGTCCTCGGGCGCGACGTGAACCTCGGGGCGGGCGTCAAGATCGCCAACCTCAAGCACGACGGGGGGAACGTCGCCGTCGACGGCGTCGATACCGGCCTCCGCAAGTTCGGGGCGATCCTGGGCGACCGCGTCGCGGTCGGCTGCAACGCCGTGCTCGGGCCCGGCGCGATCGTGGGGGCCGGCAGCCGCATCTACGCCGGCGCGGTCGTGGCCGGGCGGGTGCCGGGCGGCGTGATCGTCAAGCACCGCCCGCCGCTCGAGACCGCCGCCCTCCGCTGAGCCGTGCTCCCCGTCCGCGACCGCAACCCCGCCCCCGGGCCCGCCCCCGTCACGCGCCTCCTGATCCTCCTCAACGTCGCGGCGTTCCTCGTGCAGATCCGCCTGCTCGGGGCGGGACCGGCCCTGACCCTGATGGAGGTCGGCGCGTTCGTCCCGCAACGCTTCCTCGCCGACCCCATCGGCTTCGCCCCCAGCCTGCTGCTGCACGCCTTCCTGCACGCCGACCCGCTGCATCTCGCCGGCAACCTGTTCTTCCTCGCGGTGTTCGGGGACGACGTCGAGGTGCGCCTCGGGCACGGCCGCTACCTGGCGTTCTACCTCGCCGGCGCGGTCGTGGCGGCCGGCGTGCATGCGGCGTTCGAGCCGTCGGGGTGGCGACCGCTGGTGGGCGCCTCGGGCGCCATCGGGGCGCTCCTGGCCGCCTACGTCGTGTGGTTCCCGCGGAGCGGCGTCCAGGCGTACGTGTTCGTGCTCGCGCCGCTCTGGTGGGCCCTGCGGCTCGTCGGTCGCCCCCCGCACTTCTACCTCTGGTGGCTCCCCGCCTGGGGGTACGTCGGTTGGTGGGCGGTCGTGCAGGGCTGGCAGGCGTCCGGCACGCTGGCGGTGCGCGACGTCGCCGCCCCGGGCGTCGCCTGGTGGGCGCACGTCGGCGGGTTCGCCTTCGGGCTCGCGGTCGCCGCCCTCGCGCGCCGCCGCCGGAGCGCGGGGTAGGGGACGTGGACCTCGTCTCCGTCCACGTCCCCAAGGCGGCCGGCAACGCCGTCCGCCGCCTCCTGGTGCCGCCCTTCGGCGGCGGTGTCGCGTACTTGTACGGCGACTACCGCGCCGAGGGCGCCTTCGCCGACCGCTGGCCCGCGCTCCGGGCCCGCGACGCCCGCGGGGCGTTGGCTGCGGTGCACGGGCACGTCCCCCTCGATGCGCTCCGGACGGCGTTCCCGGACGCCGCGACGATGGTGTGGTTGCGCGACCCGGTCGACCGGGTGGCCTCCTACGCCGCCTACTGGGCCGGCCGCCGCCGTCACGGCAACCCGACGCACGACGCCTTCCTCGACGCCGGCGCCGACCCCGTCGCGCTGGCCGAGATGCTGCAGGGGGAGGTGGCGGGCTACCTCGGAGCGACCGGCATCGAGGACGTCGATTTCGTCGGCTTCACCGAGACGTTCGAGGCGGACGCCGCCCGCTTCGAGACGTGGCTCGCACGGCGGGGCCTCCCGTCCCGGGCGTGGCGCCGCCCCGTCGACCGCGTCGCGCGCGCGTCGCTGCGGGCCGAGATCGCCCTCGCGCCGGTCGCGAACCGGACCCCCCGACGGACGCCCCTGGATCCCGCCGTCCGCGCCCAGCTCGAGGCGGTCCTCGCGGGCGAGCGGGCGATCTACGACGCCGCCCGGGCGCGGCGCGCCCGGGCGGCGTGAGGGGGGCGGACGGCGGGCGTCAGGCCGGTTCGATGACGCCGTAGTGCCCGTCGTCGCGCAGGTAGAGCACCGACACCGCGTCGGTGTCGAGGTTGCGGAAGACGTAGAAGTCGTGCCCGAGGGCCTCCATCTCCATCGCGGCGTCCTCGGGCGCCATGGGGCGCAGGACGTGGCGTTTGGTGCGCACGATGCGCGGGGGGTCCTCCTCGTCCTCCCCTTCGACCGGGGCGGGGGGTGGGGGTTCGACCGGCTTGGCGTCGTCGCGCTTCGCCTCCTGGCGGCCCTTGACCTTCTTGAGTTGCCGTTCGAGCTTGTCGACCACCACGTCGACCGCGGCGTAGTGGTCCACGGCGCGCTCCTCGGCGCGGACGACGGCGTTCGCGACGTTGATCTGGACCTCGACCTTCGCCGGCTGGCCACCGACCCGGTCGTTGTAGGACATGACGACCTTCGCGTCCACGATCTGGTCGGAGAACTTGTCGAGCTTCTGGAGTTTGTCCTCGGCGTACGTCCGCATGGCGTCGGTGACGTCGATGTTGCGGCCGATCGTCTGGTAGATCTTCATGGCGCCCCTTTCCTGCGTCGCGCGGTGCGCGACGGACCCGCAGGTCGCATTCCGTCCGGTAAGGATACCACCGCGCCCGCCGCGGTCCGGGCCGCACGCCCCCTGGCCGGCGGGAGGGAACGCCGTGTAGGCCGGACGTCCCCGGGCCGGTGGGGCGGGTGATACGTTTCGTTCGTGCCGACGCGTTGCCCCTCCGCCGACCCGTCCCACCCGACGCAGCGCGCCATCTGCGTGCTGCAGGAGAAGTGGGTGCTGCACATCGTGCACGCGCTGCTCGACGGGCCGCGCGGCTTCAACGAACTGGGGCGCGACGTCGGCGGCTGCAACCCCACCACGCTGCGTCAACGCCTCGTGGCGCTGCAGGACGTCGGTCTCGTCACCCGCCACGGCGGCGAAGAGGGCGCGGCCCGCGCCACGTACGCCCTCACCCCCGCCGGGGAGGGCCTGCGCGACGTGATCGCCGCCATCCACACCTGGTCGCTGCAGCACCTGCACAGCACCCGCGGGCCGCGCCCCGCCCCCACCGACGTCGGTCGGGGGCCGGTCCAACGCCGGCCGGCGGGCCCGCCCACCCACGAGGGCGTAGGCGCCCCGATCGCGGTCGAGGCGGCCGGCACGACCGACGGCTCCTGACGCCGACCCCCCAGCCCGTACCCCAGCCCGACCGAACGACGCCCCGCGCGTCAGGTGCGGCCGCGCCGCCCGAGGCGCGGGCCGCGCGGCGGATCGTCGGCCTGCTCCTGCGCGTCGAGCGCGTCGAGCAGCGCCGCGTTGCGCCGCTCGAGCTCCGCGATGCGGGCCCGCAGCTCCGCCTCGCGGGCGCGCGCGGCGCGCAGCGCGCGCGCCCACGCCTCGGGGTCGTCGGGGAGGGGGTCGGGCCCGTCGCCGGCGGGGGCGTCGGGCGGCCGCCCCCCGCCGCCCTCGCCCCGGCCGCGCGGGGTCGGCTGCGCCGTCCCCCCACGCTGGGCGTGCAGGCGCGCCGCGAGGCCCTTCCCGGCCAGGGGGCGGGGGAGGAGCAGGTCGGCGCCGACCGCGTCGGCGCGGGCGTGCGCGTCGGGGGACAGGCCCGCCGCGCCGTCCCCGTCGCCGTACAGCACCACCGCCACCCGCTCCAGGCGGGGCACCTCCCGCAGGCGCCGCACCACCTCGTCGCCGGGCAGGTCGGGCAGGTCCAACGCGACGAGGACCGCGTCCGGCGTCGCGTCCTTCAGGTGCGCGAGGGCGGCCTCCGCGCTCGCGGTGAACGTGAGCGCGAACGCTTCGGTGCTCAACAGCACGTCGAGGAGGTCGTGCTCGTGCGAGGGCGCCGCGACCAGGAGCTGCACGGGCGCGTCGCCCGACCCACCGGCCGGGTCCGCGCCGGGGCGGCCTCCCGCGGGGGCGTCCACGTCCGCCCTCACCCCTCCAGGGGGAGGTTCGCGGTCATCACCATCCGGTCGCCCTGCTGTTCGAGCGTGACGTCGTAGCCGGTCTCTTCGGTCGGGAAGTACTTCGACAGGACCTCCATGAGTTCCGCCTTCAGGTCCTCCATGCGTCCCGGCGTCAACTTCGCGCGGTCGTAGGACAGCACCATCTTCAGGCGTTCCTTCACCTGGTCCTTGCTCTTCTTGCGGCCCCCGAACAGGCGGAACATCAACGACCTCCGAACAGGCGCCGGAGCCCCCCGAGGAAGCCGCCGGAGCCCTGCTCCAGGGCGGCGTAGGGGATCTCCTCGCCGGCGATGCGGCGCGCGACGTTGCGGAACTCGTTGCCCGCCTGGTTCCCCTCGTCGAGGCTGGCGGGACTCCCGAGGTTCGTCGACACGAGGATGCGTTCGTCCTCGGGCACGATGCCGATCAGTTTCACGCCGAGGATCTCGAGGACGTCGTCGACCTCCAGCATGTCCCCCCGCTGCACCATCTCCGGACGCAGGCGGTTGATGATCAAGCGGACCTCGTCCACCCCGCGCGCCTCCAGCAGGCCGATGATGCGGTCGGCGTCCCGGACGCTCGACACCTCGGGGTTGACGACCACCAGCGCACCGCCCGCGGCGCTCGCCGCGGTCTGGAAGCCGGACTCGATGCCGGCGGGGGAGTCGATCAACACCCGATCGAAGCCCTCCTCCTCGATCAGCAGGCGGACGGTCTCCTGCATGCGCTCCTCGCTCAGGGCGCTCTTGTCCTTCGTCTGCGAGGCGGCGACCAGGTGCAGGTTGTCCACCCGCTTGTCGCGGATCAACGCCTGCTTGAGTTTGCATTCGCCCTCGAAGACGTCGATCAGGTCGTACACGACGCGACCCTCGAGGCCCATCACCACGTCCAGGTTGCGGAGGCCGACGTCGGTGTCGATCACCACGACCTTCTCCCCCGCCTTCGCGAGGGCCGCCCCGACGTTGGCGGTGGTGGTGGTCTTGCCGACGCCCCCTTTGCCGGACGTCACGACGATCGCTTTTGCGTCCACTCGGTGTCCTCCCTCGGCGCGACGCGGTCCGCGCACGCCCCATGCTGCGCAACGAGCGTACCACGCGCATGCGGCACCCCCGAACCGGGGGGATCCCGCGTGGCGGCCGCTGCGGCCGCCCCTCAGGCGTCCTGGAGGTTCGCGAACTTCGCCAACAGCTTCTTCGCGCCCGCGCCGTCGAAGACGACCGTCAACTGCGCCTTGGGGCCCTCGCCGGACACGCCGACGATCGTCCCGACCCCGTACTTCGGGTGGCGCACCTTCTCCCCGCCGCGGTACGTCCGCACCTCGCCCCCGGGCGTCTCCACCTTCGTCTGCGTCGCGCCCCACGTCACCTTCGGGCGCAGCGGCGTCCGGCCCGGCTTCGCGAGCGGCTGCCCGAACGCGTCGATCTCCTCCAGGTCGTCGCGCGGGACGTCCTCCAGGAACCGCGACGGGCGCGCCGGTTCGGTTCGCCCGAACGTCATGCGGGTGTCGCAGTGCACCAGGAACAACCGCTCCTGCGCGCGGGTGACGCCGACGTACGCCAGGCGCCGTTCCTCCTCGACCTCCTGCAGGCTCGTGGTGGCGCCCCGGTGCGGGAGCAACCCCTCCTCGAGCCCGACCAGGAACACGACCGGGAACTCCAGGCCCTTGGCGTTGTGCAGCGTCATGAGCGTCACCGCGTCGTCGGGCGCGTCGCCGTCGTTCACCGCGGCGACCGCGCGGTCGTCGACCGACGCCATCAACGCCGCCTCGTCCAGGAACTCCTGGATCGTCCCGCCCTCCTGCGCCTCCCACTCCTCGACGGCGCTCGCGAGCTCCCCGAGGTTCTCCAGCCGCCCCTGCGCCTCGACGCCCGCCTCCTGCCGCAGCGCGGCGACCATCCCGCTGGCGTCCAGCATGTGCGCGACGAACTGGCCGGCGGGCAGCGTCTCCGCCGCCTCCGCCAGGTCCCGCATCAACGCCTGGAACCCCGCCACCTTCTTCTCCGCCGCGGTGCCCCCCAGCACCTCCTCGTGCCGCCGGACCGCCTCGGAGAAGGCGATCCCCTGGCGCGCGGCGAAGCCGGCGAGCTTGCCTTCGCTCGTGCCGCCGATCCCGCGCTTGGGCCGGTTCAGGATGCGCCGCCACGACACGTCGTCCGCCGGGTTCAACGCCGCCCGGGCGTAGGACAGGGCGTCCTTCACTTCGCGCCGCTCGTAGAAGCCGACGCCGCCCACGATCCGCGCCTCCAGTCCGGCGCGGCGCAGCGACTCCTCCAGCGCCCGCGACTGCGCGTTCGTGCGGTACAGCACCGCGAAGCGGTTCAGGTCCCCGCCGTCCTCGGCGAGGAGGCGTTCGACGCTGCGCGCGACGAACTCCGCCTCCGCGCGGTGGTCCGCCGCGCGGTACAGCGCCACCGGGACGCCCTCCGCCTTCACCGGCCGCAACGCCTTGGGGAGGCGCCCGGTGTTCGGTTCGATCAACGCGTTCGCGACCCGCAACACCGAGGGGATGCTGCGGTAGTTGTGCTCCAGGCGGAACGTCGCGGCGTCCTCGTAGTCGCGCTGGAAATCGAGGATGTTGCGGATGTCCGCCCCCCGGAAGGCGTAGATCCCCTGGTCGGGATCGCCGACCACCATGACGTTGCGGTACTTCTCCGCCAGTTGGTGGGTGAGGCGGTACTGCGCGGCGTTCGTGTCCTGGTACTCGTCGACGTGCACGAACACCGCCCGGTCCTGCACCTTGTCGAGGACGTCGGGATGGTGCGTGAACAGCTCCACGGTGCGCCCCAGGATGTCGTTGAAGTCCACCGCGTTCGCGCGTTGCAGTCGCGCCTGGTAGCGCTCGTAGACCTCGACGATCTGCTCGAGCTCGATCCCGCGGATCGCCGCGCCGTACGCCTCGACCCCCTCCTGCGCCAGCAGCGCGGGGCTCCACAGGTTCGACTTCGCGCGGTCGATGATCGCGCGCAACGTCCGCGGGTTGGCCTCCCCGAGCCCCGCCACCGTCTTCTGGATCTCCTTCAGCAGGTCCAACTGGTCGCCGTCGTCGTAGATCGCGAAGCCCGGGTCGAGCTGGATGGCGGCGCCGTACGCCCGCAACACCCGCAACGCCGCGGCGTGGAACGTCGACACCCACAGGTCCCGCGCGGGCGGCCCGACGAGCGCCTCGACGCGTTCGCGCAGCTCGCCCGCCGCCTTGTTCGTGAAGGTGACCGCCAGGATCTGTTGCGGGTAGACGTCGTGCGCCTCCATGAGGTGCGCGATGCGGTGGACGACCGTGCGGGTCTTGCCCGACCCCGCCCCCGCCAGCACCAGGGCGGGGCCCTGCGCGTGCGCCGCCGCGGCGCGCTGTTCGTCGTTGAGGCTCTCGAGCAGGTCCGCCATCGGCCCGGCAGTGTAGCCCGCCGCACCGGTAGGATGCGGCATGCCCGACGCCGTTGCCTTCCGGCCCGACGACCCGGCCTTCCTGCACGACCCCTACCCCACCTACCGCGCCCTGCGCGAACGCGACCCGCTGCACTTCCACGCCCCGTGGGGCGCGTGGGTCGTGACGCGCTACCGCGACGTCGACGCGCTGCTGCGCGACAAGCGCCTCGGGCGCGTGATGGACGGCGTGGAGAAGCGCCCCGCGAACCCCGAGCACGCCCCGTTCGACCGCATTCAGGCCGGCTCGCTGCTGGAGATCGAACCGCCCGACCACACCCGCATCAAGACCGCCGTGCACGAGGTGTTCACGCCCAAGCACGTGCGCGCCCTCGGGGAACGCATCGAGGGCCTCGCCGCGCGGCAGGCCGACGCCCTCGCCGCCCGCATCGACGCCGACGGCGACGCGGACCTGATCACGGTCTTCGCCGAACCGATCCCGGTCACCGTCATCGCGGAGTTGCTCGGCGTGCCGGAGGCCGACCGCACCCGGCTTCTGCCCTGGTCGAAGGGCATCATCCAGATGTTCGAGCCCGAACGCACGCCCGAGCAGGAGCGCGAGGCGGTCGACGCCGCCCGCGACTTCGCGGCGTACGTCCGCCACCTCGCGGCGGCCAAGGCGGAGGCGCCCGGCGACGACCTGATCAGCCGCATGGTGGGGGTCCGCGAGGACGATCCCGAGCGCCTGAGCGAGGACGAGATGGTCGCCAACGCGATCCTGTTCCTCAACGCCGGCCACGAGGCGGTCGTGAACGTCCTCGGCAACGGCGTCAAGGCGTTGTTCGAGCATCCCGACGCGCGCGCCGCGCTGCACGACGACCGGTCGCTGCTGCCCGGGGCGGTGGAGGAGATGATGCGCTACGACACGCCGCTGCAGTTCTTCGAGCGCTTCGCCCTGGAGGACCTGACGTTCACCGGCGACGACGGCGTCGAACGCCGCTTCGAGGCGGGCACGAAGTTCGCGCTCTACTACGCCTCGGCGAACCACGACGCGGCGGTGTTCGACGCGCCCGAGCGCTTCGACGTGCGCCGGCACCC